>LDWW01000001.1:0-300000 GCA_001045525.1 Chitinispirillum alkaliphilum
GTACAGCACGGGGGCACGCTTTAGGTAAGCGATATTGTAGCCCTTTAGAGTGAAAGATCATATGTAAAACCTTAGCTAATGTTAAGTGTGTAGTTTAAAACACAAAAGAAGGGTTTTGCCAAAACATACCGCCCGGGTAAACCGCGCAAGGGGGGACGGAAGGTGGCGCTTTCTTAAGTGTCAGTGCCCTCCCAGAAGCGGAGTCTTCGAAGCGCTATAAACGTGGCACCGAGGAGGAATCCCGATTTCAATCGGGAAGCCTGTAGGAGAACCGGTGCCGTCTTCGACATGCGCCCAAATCATTTTAACTCTTCCTCTTACTCTATACAAAACAGAAAATCAATCAGAATTATTTGGATGGGAAAAGCCTTTCCCTCGCTGCAGCTCCCTCTTCGGAGGACCTCATCGGGATATTCCGCTACCCTTTCAATGCGGTCGTACATCACGGGGGCAAATTGAAACAATGTGGCGATTCCTCTAATGACTGGTGAATTTTGTTGTAAAGGGGCCTTAGGAACGGTCGGGGCAGAAATCAGGAAAAAGAGAGGAACGTTAAGTGTTTGATACAGATAACTGGTGTCTGCGTCCACAAACATCCAAAGTTAAATCCTGCTGACAAACAAGGCTCCCCAGGTTGTATCTTTTAGCATTGGGAATAAAAAGCAGGTACTTTGTATGTGTGTTATGCTGGTGTGAGACAGAATATTATTCCAATAAGGATAGGGAGATAAACCATATGCAAAATAAACAGATAATAATCATAGGTGGCGGCATTGCCGGCTTATCTGCGGGATCATATTTAGCTCGCAACGGGTATCAAACCCTGATTTTTGAGAAACACTCCGTACCGGGGGGCCTTTGTACCGCATGGAAACGCAAAGGGTATACCATTGACTACTGTATTCATTGGCTGCTTGGAACTAAGAAGGGTACCGGTTTTGACAAAATCTGGGATGAGCTTGGAGCGTTTGTACATGATGATGGAAGCAGAAGTGCAATTTGTAACTTTGAAGATTTCACCAGAATCGATTTGCCCAACGGAGATACCCTGACTCTTTACAGCGATGCAGACAAACTTGAAAAAGAGATGCTTCGGGTTGCTCCTGAAGATAAAGTGCGAATCGTCTCGCTTTGTCGGGATATTCGCAGAATGTCAAAGGTGAAGTTTCCTGTAGACTCCCGTGCCTTAGAGAAGGTGAAATGGATGGGCTATCTGCTTGCAAATATTGGTTCATTTTCCTCAATGATAAAACATATGCGCACACCTCTTTCAACCTTCATCTCAGGTTTTAAAAATCCTTATATGCGTCAAGCATTGGGGGCAGGAGTCCCGCAGGACTGGAGTACAGCAGCTCTGCTGTTCGGGTTGGCTGTTCAGCACACCAGGGGAGCTGGTTACCCTGTGGGAGGATCACTTCGGTTTGCAAAAAACATGGAACGTAACTACCTTAATTTTGGGGGACAGATTCGTTACAATGCTCCTGTTGCATCTATCATTGTGGAGCAGAATAAGGCTGTTGGAGTCCGACTTGAAAATGGTGAGGAAATCCGGGGTGAGTATGTGGTTTCTGCTGCAGACGGCCATGAAACACTCTTTGAAATGCTTGGGGGGCGCTTTTTGTCTGAGAAGCTTAAACACGCCTACAGTTCTTTTCCCCTCTTTCCCTCCTCTGTTTTCCTTGGTTTTGGAGTAGCCAAAGATTTTTCTGAATTTCCACATTCTATCAATATTGCAACCGATAATTATTCTCTCCCAGACGGTACAAAACCACCTTTCATTTCTTTGACAATATACAATTTTGATCCAACACTGGCCCCTGAGGGAAAAACCGTAATCACTGCTCTTATCAATACCTGGAACGATCTGTATTGGAGAGAGCTGGCTCAGTCTGACAGGAAAAAATATGAGCAGGTTAAAAAAGAGATTGAGGAGCGTGTTTTAGATATTATAGAAAAGAAGCTTGGCAGCATTCGCGAATTTATTGAGGTAAGTGATGTCTCAACTCCCCACACTGTTCACCGGTACACTGGTAACTGGCGTGGAAGCTATGAGGGCTTTGGTATCACACCTGAGACGTTTTCTGCCAAATTGCCAAAGACTCTTCCCGGCTTAAGCAATTTCTTTATGATAGGACAGTGGACAACTCCGGGAGGAGGCTTGCCTCCCGCTGCAAAGGATGGGCGTGATCTGGCGCAAAAAATATGTAAACTGGATAAGAAAAAATTCAGAGAAACAGTATGAGATCCGGCCAGTTCCCTCTTATCGGCGGGAAAAAAAGTTCATAAGAATTTTTTTGATATCTTGATTGTTTGTCAAAGAGAGCGTTTTCATGCCAGAATTACTAAAAAAATAGGTAGAAAAAAGTGTATCAAATCCGGTGCGCTGTGCAGGTTCAGAGACAAAATTGGGGAAGTGATAGCCCTCATCGGTAATCTGGATCTCTACTGGTGAAAGATTGATGTAGGTATAAATACCATAGTTATGGACAGAGCCTGACCAGGGATTTGCAGATCCCTTATAGAGATAAAACCATGAGGGAAGTTGGGCTTCTTCAAAAACAGCAAGGACGCTTTTTAACCATAACTGTGCATCAAAGCGGGGCTGCTGATGATTGACACCAAATTCATCAACAATCACCGGAACACCATGTTTTTTTCCAAAATCGATGCGGGGAGCGATAAACTCTCTCATGGCAGATTTGAAAAATTCACCAGAATAACCATCCTTACCTCTGGGCCTTGCTCCTTCACTGCAGAAGTCGTAGGGTACATAGGCAGAGAACGCGTAGACGATATTCGGATCATCTATTTTATAGAAAAACTCAACTCCATCTCTTCTGAAATCAGAAGAGGCGCTCCAGATAATTCCCTGTTCTCCTGTATCTGTTACCATTCTTTTAAGAGTCGGTGACCAATACCTCTCACCGGGATTTGCTTCCCTGCTAAAAGCGGTGTGAACAATGATAATTCGATGAGGATCAAGAGCGCGAATAGCTGCAACAAGCTCCTTTGTACGCTTTACAAAAACGTCGTATCCGCCTTCTGCAGCAGAAGGAACACGCGGCTCCACATAGATTTGATAGCCTGCGATTCCGGAAATCCCTTTCAGTTCATTGGCAACATAGATCCACCAATCACGATGTTTAAAGAATAGTGTAGAGTCTTCAAATATCGTCTTAACCCGCTTATCACCATGTTTTTTATCTTCGTAATGCGCCACGGAGAGATTTAAGCCCGGTCCGAAATGAAGTACCGGAACAACATAGATTCCCATACTGTTAAATCTCTCTATATGACTCTTGAATTGTTCCATGTTCTTTTCTCTGAGCGGATTATCCTTTTCAAATACACTGTAGGAAAGCTCATAGCGAACAAGGAAAGGGGAGAGATGCTCAATATTCTTAAAGTCAATCTCCTGAAGGCTATAGGATGGAAATTTTTTCTGTGGCAAAAAAGGGTGTTCACCCAATTCGTTAAGACTGTCGGAGACCGGGTATTGCCAATATCCCCACGATTCGTTTGTTATGTGTAATCCGGTGAACGCGACCCGCTTTCCAGTTTGATCAACTATGCTGTCCCCACTCACCGAGAGACGGGGCAGAGGTTCTGCAAAACCTGAAACACCGAGTGCTGCAAACAAAGCAAGAGTTAGTATCCCATGCCTTATTAGAATTTTTATTACGTGGTGATTATCCATAAGTAGACTTGTCCTCAATTTCATGTAGCCTTAACTACGGTTTGTTTGGGCCAAATTAACGTTAAAACAGAGTGGCAGAGATTGCAGAAAATTCTAATTTTGACCCGTTCTCTTTGTTCAGTGAAAGGTTATCATTGCTCTTTGATTCAATATACCTGTTCTAAACTCCAACAATCAAGAGTAGCCTCAATGAGGTAAAAGCACAGCAGATCATTAGCGTAACCCGGAGGAAAGACTGTCCAGGCTTTGGATGTCTCCCTCCTCGTTTATCATCACTTTTCAGATTTGCTATGCCTCTTAATATTTCTCCTGTAGCCCGATTTCGCCTTTTGGGCCAGTAACAACAGTGCGGTTAGTGGTCCAAGGAGTGCTGCCATCGCGCCCAGGCCAATATTGCCGGAAAGCTGAAACCCGAAATTGTCATCGAAAGGGTTGTCGTTAACCAGATAGGTCCAGGTGGCACCAGCTGATTTTTTATGGAATGGTATTCCTTTCTCCTTATTCTCAGATACCAGTTTCAGAACCTCCTGGGCAGTTGCGGTATCGACACTTTGAAGCATAGCATGAAACATCTCCAAGGTAAGTTTTCTGAATTCAAAAAGCGGGTCTTGAGATCCATACCGCCTTAGATGGATAAAATCCTGAATATCTCTGATCTCTTCAAGAAAAACAGACCATGCCTTGTCGAGATGATACAGATACAGTTCTCGTATTGGTTTATCGCATTTGTCGCTTAGCCAGGTGCTAAAATTATCATTTCCCCTAAACAGCTCATGGTCTCTGCACATTTTTAGGGCATACGGGGTATTAAGTACCTCGTCTCTATGTTTTTTGATAATGTTTCGCTGCTGTTCGAGGAGTACAGAATACTTGTACAGTGTAAGCTTTATTTCAAGGTTCTGACCCTCAATGATTCGTTGTACCCTGTCAATTTCTTCCCATAATTCTCTACAGGAGTTCATTTCTTCTTCAGAGTCGGGAATCCCAAAAGGTAGCAGCTCATCAAGTTTGTATTTGACAAAAAGTTCATCTTCCAGGCTGATGAAAAATTTGGAACACCCATGATCCCCCTGCCTTCCAGCTCTTCCCCGAAGCTGCTTATCTATTCTGCTGCTTTCGTGGCGGTTTGTTCCTATCACCAGAAGCCCTCCCAGAGCCGCCACCTCATCTCGCTCCCGGTTATCAGAACCGCCCAGCCGTATATCGGTTCCTCTTCCTGCCATATTGGTAGATATGGTAACAGCTCCTCTCCGTCCTGCCTGTGAGATAATTGAAGCCTCTCTGGAGTCATCTCTGGCATTCAGTACTTCACAAACAATTCCCCGTTTTCTTAATTCAGTTGCAAACTCCTCAGATTCAGTAATGGAGCTGGTCCCCACAAGAACCGGTCTCCCAGTGGAATGTACATCTGAAATCTCTTTGAGAAGAGCTGCGTTCTTCTCTTGCTTTGTTCTATACAGCGTATCGGGTTGGTCCAGTCGAATACAGGGTCGATGGGGTGGAATAACTACAATGTGGAGCCCGAAAACGAGACGTAACTCCTCCTGAGCCTGTTCAGCTGTAGCAGTCATACCGCTTTTAGCCGGGTGCAGATTTATAAAATGTTGCAGTGTGATGGAATTAAGGATGACTCCTCCCGGCATGACTGTGCACCCCTCCTTGGCTTCTACTGCAGCCTGCAGACCGTCAGGCCAACGCCTTCGATCGGCAGTCCTTCCCGTGAACTCATCAACCAACACTACTCTGTCACTCTTTACTATATAATCTCTGTCGCGTTGGAGCAGGTGTTGAGCATGCAGCGCATGGTAGATTCTCGAAAGGAGTCTGCTGTTACAATTCTCGTACAGATTATCGAAGCCAAAGTGTTTCTCTATCTGCTCTGTACCTTTTTCTGTCAAGGTGCAATTGCGGCTATACTGGTCAAAATCAAAATCCACTCCCGCTTGTAACTTCTTTACCGCATCGGCGGCTTCAACACACCCCTGTGCCTGCTCTTGAGCATCACCAGCAATTACAAGCGGTGTTCGCGCTTCATCAATGAGAATAGAATCAGCTTCATCCACGATGGCAAAAGGAAAACCTCTTCGCACACAATCTTCAGGAGTGTACACCAGTCCATCTCTCAGGAAGTCAAAACCCGATTCACGAGCTGTTAAATAGGTGATATCTTTATTATAAGCCGACCTGCGCTCTTCGCAACTCATCCCCTGATTGATATATCCTACTTTTTTCCCCAGAAAATCAAAAACAGGTCCCATCCACAGAGCGTCTCTGCGTGCCAGATAATCGTTGAAGGTAAAAATATGCACACCATTTTTGGCCAGAGACTGAAAATAGGCAGCGAATACAGCTGTTAACGTCTTACCCTCACCAGTCTGCATCTGGGCGATTTTTCCCTCATTTAGAACCAGTCCTCCCACAATCTGTTCATCAAAGGGTACAATTCCCAGAACCCTCCTGATTGTTTCTTTCACCAAAGCAAAGGCCCTGATCTCCATAGATTCTTTAGTCTCCTGCCCGGAAAATTTACTGGTTAAATCCTGAGACATACTTTTAAGATCTCTGTCGCTTAGGGCTGATAGTTTTTCAGACTCACTGTTTATCTGCTTTACTTTTCTTATATAATCAGAAATTGTATGAGTTACAGTATTTCCGTTTAGACGATTTACCAATCTATTTACATGTTTAACAATACGTGATTTCATAGTCACTCCTTTATGAGCACTTAATAGCAAAGTTGAAGCAACCGTAACGTGCATACCGTTACACTTTGCCATTAAATTGTTAGTGTAAAATTTTGACAATTACAATTGCTGGAATCGTTTTATCCTGCAAAACTGTCATCATCGGAGTGACTTTGAGGCCTCTTTTGAGGAAGGGAAAGAGATGAGTTACGATGGAAAATTCTATGATTCTTGAGTACCAGAATAAAAAGTTGATCCTTTGAAACAGATAATTGCTTCTGTAATTTGTTATAGCTTTCAGTGGGATGAGGTACCTGATGAATATCTCCGGATGTGAAGTTCAGGCGGTAATCGGGGGAGTGTGACAGAACAAGGGTAACCGCTGTATGTGGAATAAAAAATTGAGTCGTTTCTGAATAGAAACTCATTGAAGAAATACTCAGAAATAGGCAGACTGCGGCGTCTTGGATTGCTCTTCTAAGCTTTTGGGGTTGAAGGTACATTTTCATACTCTTTTCTGATATCAGAACTGTGTAATAGGATTTGGTTATATGCAATTTTGAGACCATTTCCTAAATGAACTCTGGAGGGCTTTTTAACCGTGCTTGTTGTTTCATAACAGATCGGATTGTTTCATTATGGTACTTTAATATCAATAAAAATTATCTGTTTGAAACGCCAACTTATATGGTAAATCGGAATTCATGGGGATTTACCATAGTCAAACTGTTCATTACGGTATAACAATTGCTCCCTTGGCTTTGTAAAAACCGATTGAATACAGCTCCGGGCGCTATGTCTAAGGTAAGCAGAAACAAAACCGATGATGTCTCAAGTAGAGACATCCACCTCCAGCGCTACGAAAACAGATTTGAGACGCCGGTAAGAATTCTTGGGCTTATCTGGCTGTTGCTGGTGCTCTATGAACTGATTATCGGAATCCATCCTCTCGTTACTGCCGCTATCTATGTTATCTGGGCTGTTTTCGTTGCCGATTTTCTAATCCGGATTAGGTTGAGTCCCCACAGAGTTGTTTTTCTTAAAAAAAATGTATTGACTGTTTTCTCCCTTATGGTTCCAGCTCTGCGCTTTCTCTATTTTCTGAGAGTATTAAGAGCTTTCAGGCTCTTACGGGGAATGCGTCTGGTAAATGTAGTCGGAACCCTCAATCGCAGTAAACGTACTTTAAGAACTTTTCTGGGGACACATCACTCTGGCTATGTGATTGTACTCACTTTGCTTGTGACACTCCTGGGTTCAGCAGGAATGTATGCCTTTGAAGGTGGAAAACAGGAAAATGGTGGTATAGAAACATACTGGGATGCGCTCTACTTTACCTCAATGATAATGGTAACAATCGGTCCTCAAGCCTGGCCTGTAACAGCTGAAGGGAGATTTCTAAGCGTGCTGCTTGCTCTTTATGCATTTGCGGTGTTTGGGTATATAACGGCAGTACTGGCCACCTTTTTTATAGGGCAGGACAGAAAAAGAGTGGAAGTGAAATGAGTCTCTGATTTAGATTTTTTGTCAACATGATTCATCTTCCGGCTTATTCTGAAAGCATATCACCCGTCAAAAGATAAATTCACCAATATATCTTCACCCCATAGAGGATATGGTACATTCGCCTTAACCGTAACATTGTGCATACCTCCACTCACTTGCGTAACTAAAACTTCTGCAATCTGCCCAGCCGGTGTTACTTGAATCTTACGGCACATTAGTTTTGCCAGTGATGCTGTGATAAGCGCTTCCAGTTCGTTGCAGGGAAGAGCCTTATGGTTTTCGATGATACCGGCGCTTATACGGTAAATGTGTCCTGCCATAAGAAGTGATGGGATCGGGTAATTACTATTTCCATACGTCTTAGTTCCGTCAAGTTCGATAGAGAGTGTGCCGGGTGTGCAGTTGACAGGGGTCAACCCTGAATCGCTCATATCCCACACCTGATCGCCCGATAGAGAATTAACACTGGTTTGGGTTTTGCCGGAGTTAAGATCTGTATAGCAATGTAATGCAGAAATTTCACTCAGTTTTGCTTTGTGCTGGAATTGCATTATGTTTTCGGTACCCAGTTCTGCTGCAAGCTCTGTCACCATTGATACAATAACCGAAGATGCGGATCCACAGGGCATGAGCTGGGGTTGGTGATTTTCCCTGAAGTTAAACCCCTTTACAGAAATACCATCGGGACCATACGATGAACGCAGGTAAAAGCTGTTGGCAGCAATTATCAACCAGTCTGCTTCTTCTTTGTTTCGCAGTTCCCGCCAAGTCTCATACCCGCATCCGTTCAATGTTGACTGAATGCTTGGAACTGAAGTCCTTAGAGAATAATAATGGGGTGCACCGAAAAAAGCGGCATCGGCACTTAAAAGCATAAGTGTTTGGGTGGAGGCTGCTGCCTGCGCCAGATTGAGAGCCATTTTGTGATCGGGTGCACTACGATCGAAGGGATGAAGAGAGGCAACGAGATCCGGAGCTGTTTTGCCTTCATACCATATAGGTTTAAAAACTGTTTCAAGAAGGGTTGTGTCAAGAGCCTGCTTTTCGCAGGTAATGACTTCAATGGTGATGTTCGCTCGGAAATCGGTTCTGTCAACAATGAATTTCAGCTCTCGCCATGCGGTTTCAAGTTTCAGAAAATCCGGGTGATGGAGAACTTCATTTATTTGCATTTCTAAAATGGCATCTACTGCATCAATAATTGTCTGTACCTGATTGCCTGAACCCGGTCTTTGCGGCTGTGTTTTGGTTTCTGAGCCTGAGACCATTTTCTCTGAAGTTCCAGATCCGTTGGATAAATTGTGTGTAGGAACAGTTGTATCCATCATTGAAAGTATTGCATCAAGGGGGTTTTGTGACTCCGGATCAGAAGTGTTGCTGTTATGGGAATGAGCGGTTTGGGTAATTTGACTTGATGGAAAATCTGGAAGAGCCGTAATCTTGTTGTAAATAGAATTGGGGAGAGGATGTCTATGAATTAATTCTGAGAGTGATTGAGGATCGATCGCTCCCTGACGATATAAACCAAGCTTGTCTCTTATTTGGAGTAACCAGGCCAATTCAGGTATCTGTGTGACCAGTGCATCTGGAGTGAAATCTTTGATTGCAGAAAAACCAAGTGATACGTCCAGATGTTTAGCATCAGGCTGGCAGAAGTTTTTCACTGGGAAGTTCAAAGTCGGTTTTAGAGCTTCGAACAGATCTCTGAAACTGTTTTTGTCAATTGTGAATGTTTGGTTTAAACTATTACCGGGTGTGAAATTACCAGCAATTACTACACTCCACGGACTGAGCTGTTCGATAGGTGAAGTTGATTCCATTATGAATCCTTTTCTGGTCACTAATATTTCTGAGTTGTTGTTGTCATTGTTAATCTGTACAATATACATGTTGGAAACCTGCTTGCACCATGTAAACCTATTCCAGGCACCAAACGCGATTTTTGATTTCGTTGCCGTATAGTGATTATAAATTTATATATGGTAAATTTCAGTCTTTGTCCCTGTTACTAAAAGCACAGGGTTACTTTGATGTGTTTGTGTCTGTTGTGAAAATGGTGGACTTACTTTTTAGATATTTATTGCGCGGGCAAGTATTCAGGACTGTTATAATTCTCTTTTTTAAGAGATGGGGAGATACTTTTTAGTGCCCCTTATCTGTGTGATCTAATAGGATGAACTACTTTTCTGATCCTCCTAAAGATGAACTTCATAATAATCCCCATTCGGATTGGTTTCTTCTATTGCTGGTGTGTTGACAGGTATTGAATTCAGAAATTACAATATTGATGATGAACCGATAGCAAGGGCATGGATTGAATCCATTCACAGATAAATAATGGGTTATATAAAAAAGGTAGATATCAGAGTGGAAGAGGGGTTAGAGAGACTGCATTTCATCTTTGATTCTTTAAGATGAGATTATTCAGCCTCTCTGTATTCTTAATGGCAGCCTGTTGCTGTAAAAGGCTCAATTGAGCTTAGGGTATAACTATAGATCTGGATAAAACACCCCCGATATCCAAAATGTAGGCGCCACTTGCAAGGTTTTTACCGGGATTCCAGGAAATCCGCCCTGTTTCGATTGGAACCACATCATATGACACCATCCTTCCCTGAGGTGTATAGAGAGTGAGGGGGACTCTGTTGCCATTCACAACCCCTTCTCCTAAGGAAATCTGAAAGCCATTGAGTGTTATCGAAACTTCAGCTCTTTTGGAGGCTTGTGTTCTGTTACCCTCTGCAACAGAGGTGTACTCTGGCAACGGTACCGGATCGCGAACCCAGGTGATGATATCTATTGGCCTTACAATACGAACCATCGGATAGGTGAGTGTGTATTCAAGGAAATCCTCGAACACTTTCTGCCTCTCCCGTGTGTCTGGAGCATTGGGGCATCTTTCGTCACGGTCAGAGTGAAAATATTCCGAATGTGCTCCGATCATCAGGGGTGCCCGGTTGCCCTCAAGCCTTTTGTGAAATGTAAATTTGAGGATAGCAAGAAACTCCTTGTCGCTAAGTTCTGCCTCATGCCAGATGTTGTAGTCAAACAGGGTTATTTTTCCGCTTTCAGAATTAAACCAGGGGATATTTTTGGCAATTTCGGATCTGATACAATGTTCAATTCCGTATCGGGCAGCCTCTTCCTGGGAAGGGACCAGGGCTACGTGATTTGGGAGCTGCCATAATCCGGGAACTTTTGGTACGGTGAAATGGTCTGAGTTATCTGGGTTGCCCCGCCAGCTTTCTGTATGCCCCGGGCTGCCATTGTCAAGTGTGTAGGGCCAGCGGAAATTGGTTCCGTCATGTTCCCGGTGATTACCTTCCTCAATGGTACAGTCATAGATTATCCCTTCCTCTTTAAGCGTCGGAAACAGAGAATCGCCATAGGCAAGAAAAGGTGTGCGGAAACCTACTATGTCTCTGCGGGGAATACCTGAACCAAAATCACTGCTTTCAGCCTGCATCCACAAGGGCATGGTATCGGGGGCAAGAGGTTTTGTCATCCAATCCATACAGGTTTGAATTTCGTTTCTCCATATATCAGCTGTTGCCCTGACCAGGTTTTCGCTATGGCTGTGGGTATGATTTCCAATTTCATGTCCATCCTCATAGAGCTTATTCCACATTCTTCTTATAAGTGCAGGATTATCTCCGTTGTATCCGGATGCATAATATGTTGTATTATAAAAGGCAACTCTCGCAGGTGTCCCGTCAAAGGTCGCAGGATTTCCACTGCCGGCAGGATTGGTCAATGTTCTGAAATATTCAAGAGCCCAAAGCATTCCTTCCGGGTATTCAATGACTACAGTATCGCTTCTGGGAATTCCTGACCGGGAGTTATCATCAAAACCTATTGTGATGAACATGGGGACTTCGTCAGCTTGCAAACCACCAGGGGGGTTTTGGGACGGAGGAACATTGTCCGTGTAGTCGTAGGTATAAATCCAATCATGACTGAATCCTAAGGATACCAGTATAGCTATTACTGCCGAAATTTTTTTCATGAATGTATCTCCCATTGTTTTTGACAGAAATATTGAGGTTTAATGAATAATATATAGTAATAGATAGGAAATATCATGCGTATTTTAAAATATTTTAATCGTAACTATTGAGTGGTCTGAAGGATTCGGGAGAGTATTTATTTTCTATCGGAAAATTGCCTGAGCAGAGATTAAAAAATAAGGATTTTATGTTTGTAGATACCCGCTGCCCGGTTAATATAAAAAACCAGGCCAGCGGTCATTTAATGTGATATGGAGTAAAATACTCTAAGCATTACTTTTTCGTGCTGCAAGCCATCTCCAGATTGCTTTTTCCAGCTCTACGAGCAGGAATACCGCTATAGAGGCGATGATTATTATGATCCAATGATTCCATCCAATCGGAGCACTTCCGAATAATACCTGCATGGGCCCGGTATATGTCCAAATGAGCTGGAGTATAATTACCAGCCCTATGGCGATCAAAACCGGACGGCTGCCAAAAATCCCTTTTAGTGATAATGAACTGTTTATAAGAAAGCGGCTGTTGATCAGATAGGCGGCAGTAGCCATAACGAGAAGATTGACTGCTGCAGACCTGGCAACCTCCTCTGGTACTCCTTCTATATTAAGCTGCCACATAAACATACCATACACTCCCGCCAAAAGCAGGATGGAAACAAAAACAACGCGCCAGAGTAGAAATGTATCCAAAAGCGGTGCGTTTGGATCACGTGGTTTGCGCTGCATCAGGTCTGTTTCCCCCTTCTCAAAGCCAAGCGCCAAACCAAGTGTTATGGCCACTATCATATTTACCCATAATGCCTGAACAGGTGTAACCGGAAGCATCGTACCTCCTATGACGGCAAGAGCAATCGCGGATCCCTGACCACCATTGGTAGGTAACAAGAAAAGGATAGTTTTTCTTATATTGTCGTATACTTTTCTGCCCTCTTCTATTGCATTGACAATGCTTGCGAAGTTGTCATCTGCCAAAACCATTTCAGAGGCGTCTCTTGCAGCCTCCGTACCAGTGACACCCATCGACACTCCTACATCGGCTCGTTTTAGAGCAGGGGCGTCATTTACCCCATCGCCGGTCATGGCACAAACTTCTCCCTCAGCCTGTGCAGCTTCAACCAGACGGAGCTTGTGCTCGGGGGCGGCCCTTGCATATATGTCAACTTCTTCGATACGGCTTCTTAATTGCTCATCGGAAATTTTCTCGATCTCTTTTCCTGTCATGGAATGCTCTGTTTGACGAAGGCCGAGCTTTGCTCCTATGGCGCGGGCTGTTAATGCATGATCACCAGTGACCATTACCGGACGAATTCCGGCACGGAGACATTTCTCTATCGCTCCAATGGCAGCTTCCCTTGGCGGATCAAGAAGTCCGACCAGTCCCAGGAATACAAGATCTGACTCAGCACTTTTTTCATTCAGCTCTGTGTTGCCATCAACTGTTTTTTCTGCCACCGCAAGGACCCTCAGACCCTGGGAAGAAAGCTTTTCCATTCGTGTTTCCCATTCTTTGCTGTTAAATTCTTTTTCGCCCTTTGGAGTGATAACCTTCTTACACATTTCAAAGATTCGGTCCGGTGCACCTTTTACATGGATTCGGGTTTCCCTGGGGCTTTTGTCAAGGGTCGCCATATATTTCCGTTCTGATTCAAAAGGGATGGAGTCTTTGCGTTCCCACTCTTTTTGAAGCGTTTTAAGATCATAGCCAGCCTTGGCAGCTGCTACAATCAGTGCTCCTTCGGTTGGGTCTCCGTTAACTTTCCACTCCTGATCCTCTTTGTAAATACTTGCATCATTGCACAAAGCTCCTGCGATCAGAAATCGGCTAAGCACCGGATGCTGATCCGGATTGATCTTTTCTGTATTTCCATTTTCCTGGTTTTCGGTTTTTTCTCCATTGAGGAAAAATTCTCCCTCAGGGGCAAAACCGATTCCCGAAATCTGAATCTCACTGTCACCAAGAGCAATATTCTGCGCAGTCATTTCGTTTTTGGTTAGGGTACCGGTTTTATCTGAAAATATGGTTGTAGTGGAGCCAAGTGTCTCAACGGCTGGCAATTTACGGATTATCGCGTTGCGGCGTGCCATAGTCTGAACACCCAGGGCCAGGGTAATGGTAACAATCGCAGGTAGCCCTTCAGGAATCGAAGCTACCGCAAGTGCCACACTGGCCATAAACGCTTCGGTAAGAGGCAGGCCGTGTACCAGTACTCCAATCAGACCCACAACGGCCGCTGCACTTATGATTATTATAGCCAGTTTTTTTCCTGCCTTATTGAGATGGCGCAATAGAGGGGTTTGAATTTTTTCGACCTCCTGAAGCATCTCGGATATGCGTCCTATTTCAGTGCTGCTTCCGGTCTCCACAACCAAACCCTTTGCTTTACCCTGTACAGCCATGGTTCCTGCAAAAGCCATATTGCTGCGATCGGCAAGATCTGTATCCTCTTCCACTTCCTGAACCGACTTGTCTATGGGTTCAGACTCACCCGTTAGGGAAGCTTCCTGAGTTCGAAACCGGTTTGCTTCAACAAGCCGCACATCAGCAGGAATCCGATCTCCACTTTCTACAATGACAATATCCCCTGGAACCACTTCCTGGGCAGGTATTTCCCTGGTCTGACCCGAACGGATTACGTTAGCCATTGGTGAGAGCATGCCCTTTATGCTCTCCAATGCACTTTCCGCCTTTCCCTCTTGAATAAAACCAACCAGTGCAATAATTATAACAACACCAAAAATTGCCCCGGCATCTATTGGGTGTCCAAGTAAAAGGCTTGCTATTCCGGCAATTATGAGGATAATCATGAGTACATTGTTAAACTGGTCCAAAAGGCGTTTCCATGAGGGACGTTTTTTCTCCTGACGTAACTGATTTGGGCCGTATTGCTCAAGTCGTTGTGCAGCTTCATCTTTACCTAAACCGCCGGGGGAGGTTTTTTGCAGATTAAACGCTTTTTCTGTCGAATAGGAGTGCCAGGGTGTCTTTTTCTGATCGTGATGTGAACCATTGGTACTCATCAAGTATCCTTTCGTTTATCTTGTGTGATTTGCAAATGGTCGCTTCAGGATAGAATACCTTTCGGTATAAATCAAAGGAGATGCTGATTTGATGAATTAAACAATCTACTTTAGCTTTTAAATAATACCCCTGATTTAGAGCAAAAAATGAGCCATGTAGCAGAACTGCTTTTCTGTATTGAAATTCTATCTCGTTGCCCACCCGATACTGATCCTGTGCCTGTAAAAAAAAAACATAAAAAGAGTAACAAATCCTTTGGATACCAAGTCTAAATAGCTGTAGGAAAGGGTATTTGGTTTTTATTCAATAACTGGCTGCTTGAGTTCCCGGGATCAGTGCGAAATTTATTTGGGTCAAAAACAAAGCTCTTAGTTTAGTCACACATATTTTTTTTTCAGGAGTTGTAGAAATGAAAAAAGCAACATTAATAACACTTGCGGTCTTGGCCCTTAGCTTCACGGTTTATGGAAGACAATGCGGCGGAAACTTTAAACAGCGGCTCAGCAGACTAAAATGTGAATTCGAACTTTCATCAGAACAAATTCAAAATATCACACCCATATTCAGAGAAAGATCAGTTCAGATCAAAACCCTCAGAGATGATAAAACGCTCGATTCTGCTACCAGAAGAACTCAGATACAGGAAGTCATAGCATCAGCAAACGAAAGTGTTCGTGCTGAACTGACTTCAGAGCAGCAGTCGCGGTTTGATGAGATGATGAATCACAGAAGGGGGCGTTGCGAACAGAGGGTTAGACACGGGCGAAGAAAAAGGGGGGATACGCGAACTGGCAGGAATAAGTGTTGTAGGTAAACCCTCCTCTCATAAACAAACCCCAACCTTTTAACCGCACGAAATTAGATCGGATATGTAAAAATTTGCATATCCGGCTTATACTGGTGTACAAGCATTTCTGTTTTCACCTCTTTAAAAAGCTCTATAAAGTTATGCTGATAAATTATTTTATTGTTCTACACGGCTAATCTTATGCATTTACAAGTTGAGGACAGGCAGATATGGACAGATTGAATCGGTTGCGTGATGTTTTGAACAGACATGGTTTTGAGGCAGAGGTTTTCAAAACCAAAGAGGATGCTTCCGGGAAGATACTGGAGACGGTAAAAGGGTGCACTGTTGGATTCGGTGGATCAATGACGCTGAGAAGTATGGGTGTTATTGATAAGTTAAAAGATTGTGCAAAAACTGTCTTTTCTCATCTGCCGGGTGGGGCAGGAGAAGATGAAAGAAACGCTCTGACTTCAGATTATTATTTAACTTCAGCTAATGCCGTATCTGAAGATGGACAGATTGTGAATATTGATGGTACCGGTAACCGGGTTTCTGCTACATGTTTTGGACCCGCAAGGATAATTTATGTTATCGGGAAAAACAAAATAGTTGAAGATCTGAGTGATGCGATGGCAAGATCAAAATTTGCAGCTGTTAAACTTGCAAAGTACTACGAACGCAATACTCCATGTGTAAAAACCGGCAGATGTGAAAACTGTTATTCTTCGGGTTGCATCTGTTCAATAACAACGATACACCGCAGAAAACCGAATGGAATCGATGTGTCAGTTTTTCTTATTGATGAGGAACTGGGGATGTGATTGAAATTCCCATGCATTGATAAGGTTTTACTCAGGAAAAACAACTGTGGGTGAAAGCGCCTGGTTCAGGTCTTCCCGTGAGACTATTCCTTCAGGTCCGATTATCCCCGGACATACTGTACATAGACTGTAAATTCCATATTGAATAAGAGTGGAAAAACATGGGTGAAAAAATATTGCACTGTTATGATGACAAGCACCAATGTGATAAATACATACGTGCGATTCTGGAAACTACTGCCGAGGGATTCTTTTCGGTTGAAGCGTCTTCTCAAAGAATAATCGATGTCAATGATAGATTTTGCACAATGTCAGGGTATAACAGAGATGAAATTCTTCAGTTATCAGTATCCGATATTGAATACGTACTCGACAATGCGCAAATCGACAAACAAATTCAGGAAGTTATAAACAAGGGATCTGAAATATTTGAAACAAAGCACAAAAGAAAAAATGGTGCTGTCTATGAAGTAGAAATATCTGCCTCATATCTTGACTTTTCTATTGACAAGATTATCTGTTTTTGCAGAGATATCACAGAGAGAAAGAGAAAAGAAATCGCGTTAAAACACAGTGAGGAAAAGTATCGCTCAATTGTAGAGTGTGTTAACGATGTGATTTACCGCCTTACCCCAGAAGGTATCATCTCATTTGCATCTCCCAACTGGCCAGATAAACTGGGTCACTCTTTGGATGAGGTCCTTGGAGCTTCATTTGAGGCATTTGTACATCCCGGGGATGTTGGGATATGCAGAGATGCAATAAATGGTATGGTTGCGCAAAAAATGAGCGGGAGTGGGTTGGAGTTTCGTGTTACACATAAGAGCGGACAGTGGCTGTGGTATGTTTCAAATGCATCTCCCCAATTCGATTCTCAGGGGCGTGTAGTTGGCATAATAGCAGTGGGGCGCTGTATCGATGAACGCAAAAAAATGGAACAGGCACTTCGTAAAAGTGAAGAAAGATTTAGAAACGTAATTGACGCTGCAGAGGAGTTTGTGTATGAAGTAGACACTTATCTCAGGGTAACATTTATAAGCGATAAAGTGAAAGATGTTCTCGGGTATGAGGCAAAAGAGATCATTGGAAAAAGTCTGTTTGATTTCCTGGGTGATAATGCTGATGTTCCGGGGATTAAAACAACACTGAACCACATTGTCCGGAACAGAAAACCTATTCGCGGTATGGAATATTGCTGTAGCACAAAATGTGGACAAAATCGTGTTTTGTTTGTAAACGCTCTGCCGTTTTCCGATGAAGAGGGGGAGATTGCAGGGTATCAGGGTACGGTTGAAGATGTAACTTGTCGCAAAACTGCTGAAGAATCTCTGCGTCAGAGTGAAGAGAAATACCGCGCTATATTTGACAAGTCAGTCCAGGGCATGTATCTCCATGACTTTGAGGGTAAAATAATAGATGTTAACCAGATGGCATGTGAGCAGTCCGGATATTCAAGAGAAGAGCTCTTGTCAAAGACAATCTTCGATTTCGGGCCGATAGTAATTAAAAACGATGGCCGCTCAATAGAACATTTAATGAGAGAGTGGAAAACCTGGAACCCTGGTGAACGGGTAATTCTGGAACTGGAAAGTCGCAAAAAAGACGGGAGGGTTTATACTGTTGAGATCTCAACAGGTGTAATCCGCTATGGACAGCGAAATCTTATTCTTGCACTGGCTCAGGATATTACTGTACGAAGAAAAACAGAAGAAAGCCTTTTGAATATTCAGAAACTTGAATCCTTGGGGATTCTTGCCGGTGGTATTGCACACGATTTCAATAACCTGCTTACCGGTATTTTCGGATTTATAGATATGGCAAGGAACGAAACCAGTGATGAAAGTGTAAGGGGATATTTAACTGAAGCTGTGGAATCAATTGATAGAGCGAGGGGGTTGACAAATCAGTTGCTTACTTTTGCACGGGGGGGAGCCCCGGTTAAAAAACCGTGCAACATGCCCTCATTTATTAAAAAGACAGCTCTTTTTGCGCTCAGTGGTTCTAAACTCTCCTGCCGGTTTGGGTTACCGGATGAATTGTGGATGTGTAACATAGATGCCGCTCAGATTGCGCAGGTTCTTGACAACATTATTATTAATGCCATCCAGGCAATGCCTTCGGGAGGGGAAATTGAAATATCTGCTGTCAATACTCCAATAAGGCCCGAAGCTCACCCTAAGCTCTCAGCCGGCGATTATCTCAGGATAACCATAAAAGATTATGGAACAGGTATTCCTGAAAATATTCAGACAAAAATATTTGACCCTTTTTTCACAACCAAACTCAATGGTCATGGACTGGGACTTGCTACAAGTTTTTCTATTATCAAGCGACATGGTGGTTGCATAGAAGTTGAGTCAGTACCTGGCAAGGGAAGTGTATTTTTCCTCTACATCCCAACCTCCAGGGAGAGTATACCCGGGCAACCCCAGAAAATATCCAGAGCACACAGGGGCACAGGGTGTATACTGGTTATGGATGATGATGAATTGATTCAGGCTACCGTTAAAAATATGCTCAAAATGCTTGGTTATACATCCCTGAGTGCAAAAGAGGGAGCTGAGGCGATTGAGATGTTTTATGCAGATCATAAGGGGGAGAGGAGAATTACAGGGATGATTTTTGATCTGACAATACCGGGGGGTATGGGGGGATTGAAAGCTGTTACAGAGATCCGCAATACTGACAGGGAAATTCCGGTAATTGTGGCAAGCGGTTATGCGGATGATCCAGTTATAGCAAACCCCGAACGCTATGGTTTTACCGCAAGTATCTGTAAACCATTTAGGGTTTCTGAATTAGCAGAAGTCCTTGCTGTTAATTGTAACAAATCTGATTGCATTTCAAACGAATAATCATCACTGCAGAAAAGTGAGCGAATTATGAACAGCTTGTACAGGTTGAGAAAAAGAGAAATTTCAAAAGCAGGAGATGTTTTGGCTGATGCATTTCTCAATGACCCGGTATGGACAAAGGCATTTGAAGGAGAAGCTGATTTTGATAAAAAGTTCAAATCATTTTCGGAAACCCCTCTTCGCTATGCTTTAAAATACGGGGAGGTGTACGCTTCATCGGAGTGTCTGGAAGGGGTAGCGGCATTGGTTCCGGGGCATCTGGCGGAAATGACTCCCTGGAGAATGCTTCTGAGTAGCTCCATGATTACAGGAATAAGAATGGGGTCAGTTGCAAGTAAAAGGCTTATGCCTTTATGGCTTGTCATGTCTCATCACCGAAAAGAAATCACTGCGGGAAAAGATTTTTTGTACCTGATGATTATTGGTGTCGCTTCTAAATTCCAGAAGCAGGGGTATGGAAAGAAGCTGCTGAACAGTATTATCAGAAAAAGTGAGAGTGAAGGTAAAATGATCTATTTGGAAACTGAAACAGAGGAAAATGTCGCTATATATGAGAAGTTTGGGTTTGAGGTGGTGAAAAAGTTCACCGTTCCCATCTTTGAGCTTCCAATGTGGATCATGATCCGGCAACCCAGGGGCTAACCCCTGGGAGTCTTAAAGCTATTATGAACTGGACAGCTCAGTCTTTTCTGCGATGCACTGAGGTTTTATCCGAAGAAAACGGCTGATTTTTTTCATCATCGAATCGGTATCGAGCCCATGTTCTTTTTTCAGCATCGCAACATCTCCGTGCCCGACAAACAGGTCAGGAAGTCCGATCCGCATAATTTTCGGAGGCGATTCAAGCTCCATCTCCTCTGCAAGCTCCATCAACGCAGAGCCAAAGCCGCCGGGGAGTGCGTTGTTTTCAAAAGTAACAATATGGGGATGATTTGAAAAAATTTCACGGTAGAATTCTTTACTGAGCGGTTTTGCGAACCGGGCGTCAACCAAGGTCGTTTCGATCCCCTCTTCTGCAAGCTTGTCGTGAACGGACTTTGCATCAGAATAACTGTCACCAATCGATACCAGGGCGCAGTTTTCCCCTCTGGCCAGAATTTCTGGAGTACCGATGTTCAGCTGGGTGAAAGGAAGATCAGTCGGTGCCCCGGTGCCACATCCTCTCGGGTAGCGAATAAATACGGGGCCATCCTCATATTTTACCGCGGTGTACATCATATCCCGCATCTCTTTTTCATCTTTTGGTGCCATAATTACTGCCCCTGGCACAGTCCTTAAATAGGAGATATCAAACATTCCGTGGTGAGTGGGACCATCATCCCCAACCAAACCAGCCCGGTCGAGGCAGAAAATAACATTGGTTTTGTCGAGTGCAACATCCTGCATAACCTGATCATACGCTCTTTGCATAAAGGTCGAATAGATTGCCACAACGGGTTTAAGCCCCTTTAATGCCAGCCCTGCGGCAAAGGTAACAGCGTGCTCCTCAGCTATTCCCACATCGAAGAATCTTTCGGGGAAAGTACTCTTAAAGCTGTTTAGGCCTGTCCCATCGGGCATAGCAGCGGTAATCGCTACCAGATTTTCACACTGGTGTCCCAGTTCGACCATTGAATTACCGAAAATCTCACTATATGAAGGAGGAGCTGGCTTTTTGATCACATTACCGGTATTGGGAGAGAACTTGCTGATACCGTGGTATTTGGTGGAGTTCTCTTCCGCATAGCTGTATCCCTTACCCTTTTTGGTAATGGTATGGATAAGAACCGGTCCGTTGGTTTCATTTCTTACAAAATCGAAGATTTCTTTCATTTCTGATATGTTGTGTCCATCCACAGGACCTATGTACCTCAGCCCCATATCCTCAAATAGTTTACCTGGGATAATCACATGCTTTATGGCATCATCCACGGTCCTTACTATCGAGCGTAAACCTTTGCCGACATTGGAGAGGTTGCCCAGAAGTTCCCAGATTTCAGTTTTGAGTTTGTTGTAGCGCTTATCGGTGATAACTCTGGTGAGGTAACGCGAAAGAGCTCCCACATTTTTTGCGATGGACATTTCGTTGTCATTGAGAATAACGGTCATTCGTGTGGAGCTTGACCCCAAATTGTTGAGACCCTCGAGTGCAAGACCGCCGCTAAGGGAACCATCTCCGATAACGGCAACAACAGAGTGGTCCTCTTTCCTGAGATCCCTTCCGATTGCAAGGCCGAGTGCGGCGCTGATCGATGTGGAGGCATGACCAACTGAAAAATGATCATACTCGCTTTCGGAGATCCTTGGGAAACCGCTTATTCCCCCATACTGTCTGAGAGTGTTGAAACGCTCTTTTCTGCCGGTGAGAATTTTATGAGCGTAAGCCTGATGCCCCACATCCCAAACGATCTTATCTGTAGGTGTTTTGAAACAGTAGTGAAGTGCTATGGTTAATTCTACAACTCCTAAGCTGGAGGCAAGATGACCACCGGTTTTGCTTACTGAATGAACCAGAAAATCACGAAGTTCCTGGGAAAGCTCACTGAGCTGCTCAGCAGACATATCTCTGAGGTCAGATGGTGATTGTATTTTATCTAAAAGACTCAAGAGAATTCCTTTCAATCTATGTAGTAGACCGTTTATCAGGTGTTTGCGATGAAAACTCCTGGTGTGTGTAAAAACGCTCCAATTATTGTAATTTCAAGGTTGATTACACATCGGGAGCATCTTTTCGCCGCAGATATTGGAAATTCAGGATCTCCGCCTAACACCGGTGAAACAATAAAGATAGCTAATTAAATTGTTTCTGAGCAAGGCATTTAGTAATTAGAATACCTGTTTTCATTTTTGGGATGAAACTATTTTTCTGTTCATAATATCTGTGATTACGTATTGTTCAGGAGCTTCATGAAAAATAATTCTGTATTTTCGTTAATATCCAAAGATTCGAAAAGTAACGCCAGGGCGGGAGTCTTAAAAACTGATCACGGCGAAATTGAAACTCCCATATTCATGCCTGTGGGAACTCAGGCCACAGTGAAATCCCTCTCCCCTCAGGAGCTGAATGAGTGTGGGAGCCCCATTATTCTTGCAAATACTTATCATTTGCACTTAAGACCGGGGGATGAGCTTATACGGGATGCCGGTGGGTTGCACTGTTTTGAGAACTGGAATGGTTCCATCCTGACCGACAGTGGGGGATTTCAGGTTTTCAGCTTAAGGGATATCTCCAGGATTAGTGATGAAGGAGTTGAGTTTAGATCCCATATCGACGGTTCAAAACACTTTTTCTCCCCAGAAAGGGTCATGGAGATACAGCACAACCTGGGGGCCGATATTATAATGGTTTTTGATGAATGCCCTCCATCTGATGCTCCGACGGCGGTTGTGGAGAAGGCCGTAGAGAGAACGCTGCGATGGGCTCAGCGTTGCATGGAGCATCACAGCAGTCTCCCTTTCCATCACGATTACTCCCAGCTTCTGTTTGGGATAGTTCAGGGTGGAACAGTTGAGGAGCTTAGGCGCAGATGTGCCCGTGAGCTGGTAAGTATGGATTTCCCCGGCTATGCTTTGGGAGGTCTGGCTGTGGGGGAGGATCTCAGAACAACTTATGAAGTTGTAGGCTATTCTGCGGTGTTACTTCCGGAAAACAAGCCCCGCTATCTGATGGGAGTGGGGACCCCTGTAGATATACTCGAGTGTGTGGAGCGTGGGATCGATATGTTTGACTGTGTACTTCCCACACGTAATGCCCGTAACGGTTCCTGCTTTTCGTGGAACGGTAAGATAAACATAAGAAACGCCTCTCACACGCGGGATTTTGACCAGCCACTTGACAGAGAATGCGGCTGCTATGCCTGCAGGAATTTCAGCCGTGCTTATATCAGACATCTTTATATGGCGGGGGAAATTCTGGCAATCAGGCTTTTGACGCTTCATAATATTTATTTCTACATGGAGCTTGTGAGAAACATAAGACATCATATCCTTGAAGGTGATTTTGTTGAGTGGAAAAGAGAGGTGCTGGCAAGAATGTGTCCGGCCAGGGATTTATCGGTTCAGGCAAAGGGTGACAGAAGTGATGAATGTTAATGACTGCGCTGTTGGAATCCTCACAGATTGCCTTGGGCTCAAGAGGCAGGAACAATTGCTGATCCTTACTGATCAGTCCGGTTGTGAACTTGGAAGAGCCATGATGGAGGCTGGAAAGGAAAAATGCAAAGAGGCGGTTTTGGTTGTAATATCTCCCAAAAAAACTGATGATGGATTAACTGAGTCGGTCCGCTCCTGGTTAACGCAGTTTGAAGCTGTAGTGGTGATCACATCTTCAATTTTTGATATATCCAAAATACTGAATGAATCATCTGTGGGCACCAGAGCGGTTCAGATCCCTTTCACCGGTATGGAAGATTTTTTAAGAATTATGTGTGTGGATTGGAAACGGTTCGGGATGTTTACAAGAAAATGCTCTGCATTGCTTGGTTCTGCCGGAATCATTAGTGTCAAAAGCAAAAACGGTACTGATTTGAAATTCATTACGACCGGAGAGGTACCCAGCTGTGATGATGGCAGGGTTACCAACCCCGGAACTTCCACTGTTATTCCGGCCGGAAATACCATGGTAAACATAGTGGAGGGATCTGCTCAGGGTACACTTGTTTTGGATGTCTGTAGCTGGGGGGCGGGAAAGGTGACTTGTGAACCACTGGCGCTTGAAATCAGGGATGGAATTGTATCGAATGTTAAATCAGGCAAATGTTTGCGGGAAATCGGCAATCTTCTAAGCAAAGACAGGAAAATGAGAACTGTTGGAAAATTTTGTGCAGGTACACTGGATACAGCCCGGACAGATCGCTCTTACAGGGAACATTTGATCGCGAAGGGTGTTGTTAGCTTCGGGTTTGGAGTCGCCGATGAGCAACAGAAGGATATCGGGGGTAACAATTATTTCTCCGGAGGGGTTAATTGTCCCGATGTGTGGCTGGATTCGAGAATGTGGATAAAAGAGGGTAGATATGTCTGATCGCGAATGGGAAATTCAAAATGCGAGTCATGCAGAAATTCTCTCCCATTTGAATAAGTATGGTGTGGTAAACAAGGACAGATCAGTGCCAGGGAAGAAAAAACAAAAACAGAGCAGGAAAGTAAAAAGGGTACGCAGGAGTGTAAATCTGCATGGTCTCACATCAGAAGAAGCTGCAGTAAAGGTTCGTTTTGCCATAGAGAGCTGCCGCAAAGCCGGGATAAAGGAGCTTCTGATAATTCATGGCAGAGGGATCCATTCAGATCTGGAGAGTGGACCGGTTTTAAAGAATATGGTAAAAAATATGCTGAGAGTTGAGCTTTGTATGCAGATCAGGCATTTTCAAACTGCCCGTCAATGTGATGGGGGAGAGGGAGCCACACTGGTACACCTTACCTGAGTTTGTTCTGCAGTGCATTGCAGTAGTGTGAAAACTGTTGTTGTGCACTTTTCTTCCAGCTGTAGTTTTGTGCGCTTTTATAGGCTTGGCAACGAATTTTTTCCAGGAATTTATGATCCGAAATCAATTTCTCCAGTGCCTCTGTAAGCTCTTCTGAGCTGCCCGGAGAAACCAGTATTCCGTTAATGTTTTGCTGCAGCAGTTCCAGTGGGCCTTCGATTGCACTTGCAACAGGTGCAAGGCCGCAAGCCATTGCTTCAAGGAGAGTCAGGCCGAAGCCTTCTGAGAGGCTGGGAAGAATCTTTATATGACAATCCTTCAGATGTTCCGGGAGATTCTCATGTTTAAATGAGGATGCTACTTTGATTCTGTCGTGAAAATCTGAATTGAATCTCTCAAGAACCCGCTCTCTTTCGCACCCGGTTCCAAGAAAGTAAACTTCGACAGAACGGTGACTTTCAAGAATTTTGGAAAGAGCCGGGATGCTGAACCCGATCCCTTTCCTTTGAATAAAAGATCCGATCTGAACTACTCTGATTACCCGGCTTGCTGAATTGTCAAGTGGTGTAAAAGGGAGATTGAGAAAAACATCATCGATCCCGTGTGAGATAAGGATATTTTTTTCTGGCTGGATTTTTAGTTTACTTTTGGAGTAATTCGATTCCTGGGTGTTGAGCATAAAGTTCAGGTCTGATTTTTTAAGACACAGGGAACATACCCACAATCGTATGCTCCCGCGATATAGATGATAAAACCATCTGAGTGTGACCCTGTTCTGTTTAGCTTCTTTCCTGAGCATCGCGTGAACCATATGTTCCAGGCCATGACTTCTTGTGACAAGCAGTGGACGTTTTGAAAACAGAAAGGGAGAAATTATTGCCCATATCCAGCAGTCACCGGTCGAAGCATCGATGATGTCGATTTTTTTCCTGATTACAAGAGACACAAGGTGTGCTGCCAAAAAAAAGGGATAAAGTATCTCTTTAAGTGAATTGCTGAGGAAGGAAGGCAGATTATCATAGGAGTAGAATAATACACAGTGTCCCATGGCACGGTACTGATCCCCCATTCTCAGAACAGAACCCGAGGCTCCTGAATTATAGGAAAGATGGTGATGGATAGAGAGCAGGATTCTCATCTTTTTTTAGCTTTACTCCAGCCAGTCATTGCCTTCACTGTTGATAATCCTTTCATCTCTGCCGCTGAGAAGATCCACCCAGCGGACCGTAGAGGTGCCATCCTCAGTTTTTCTGTTATATACAATCCGGGGGCGCTGATTGAAATATAGAAAACGGGGGTTGGTTTCGTGCCAGTTTTTCAGGCCGGTAGTGGTGATAAGTTTGCGAAACCGGTGCTCCTTGATATCGACCATGTTAAGATCAAGAAAATTGACACCGGAAGAAAAAATGATAGTCCTTGAATCATTCGTCCAGCAGAAATCCTCTACGTAGGAGTTTGTGGTAATCTGAACATGTTCTGAACTCTCTCTGTCATAAACCCAAAGATCCCTTCTTTGCCCTATGCTGAATCGATCCGAAATATAGGCTATGTAGCGGCCATCCGGGCTGAACGCGGGAGCAAAAAAATTCGCGTTAAAATCTGTCAGACGCCGGGGGGCAGTACCCGTGGTGTTGGTTAAAAATATCTGCTTGTGTCCATATTCATCCGAAATGTACACAAGCAGCTCTCCATCTGGTGAAAAACTGAATGAGTGTTGGGAGGAAGAGTCATTTTTAATGACCGGGACTGTTTCTTCACTAAGAGATGCAGGGGTTTTATATATACTGCCGACCTGTGAACCGCTGTCTGCTGCGGAGAAGTATATCCATTTACCATCACCTGAAAAACGGGCTTCCAGAACATTCTTGCCTTTCACAACTTCTCTTCTTCGGAAATTTTTCAGTTTCAACACCTCAAGTCTGACATTCATCAGTTCCCGGCAGCCTGTAAGGTATAGGGCTTTTCCTGTTTCGAAGGAAATTTCCGGGCTGAAACTGTTAAGTGAATAAGGAGTCAGAGGAAGTTCTGCCAATTTCTCCATTGTTTTCAGGAATGCCTGGGGTGCACCGTTGCGGTCTGTAACAAACGGAACGATTCCCCTGGCAGATTGCTGCGAATGGATATCTATGCCAGCCTTTTCTAACTCAATAGTTGCGGTGACCTGGTTTTTCATTTGTTCCAGCACAGAGTCCGGCTCTATACTCCCAAGAACCGGGTATAGTCGGTGTTCTGTTGATATCAGTTCTCTCTCGCGGTTAAACCTGAGAGAAAGAGCACCGACAAACCTGCCCTCGCTTCCAGCTGAAAGGATAATGGTAGATCCAACCCTCATAGGGGACTCAAATCGTTGGTTAAGGTTTGCGCAAATGATTATGTCAAGTTGAGGGGCGGCTCTGGCAATCTCTGTGATATTTTCCCAGGTATCGTGGATCACTGCAATTCTAAGGTCACTTCTAAGTGCCTGGGGGCTGCTCAGAAGTGCTGAAATGTGTTCTTTGACGCTCTCGATGTTATTGGAGTATGTTACAGTTTCCCCAAGGATATTCACAGCAAATATCTGGTAGCCATTTTTTTCTATGATTGATTGCTTCACCATCTCGGATGGAAGCGGGATATGTGAATTGGACAGAACAATATCAGATTTGCCTGTAAGGTCACGCTCAGAAAAGATCTCCCCGAGAAAAAGAAGTTCACCCCGGCCTGGTGCAATTATATCAAATCCCATATGGGTATAGTACTCTTTTGCGAGCTGGACTCGTAAGGGGTGGGTAGATTCATTTACTATGTTCCCCACATCGAGAGAGAACGCTGTCCGGTAAGCCGATCTGAGATTGTTTACAAGTGCACCTTGTCTTGATATCCCTCCAAGAGCATCCGCAGAAGGAGGCATGGGAACGAACCGTCCCTGTAAGTTTCCGGAGTAGATTAGCCCGATCTCAAGGTTTTCTCTTCGTAATGCCTCTGATCTCATTCTGCTTAAAAGTGTATGTGTATGCCAGTGATTTGGTTCTGCCCTTAGTGCTTTTGTGGCGTTATGTCTGGCAAGTCTGTTTCTGCCGTTATCGAAATGATACAGCGCAATCTTGTAATACTCGTCAGCAGTTCTGGGTTGGATTTCATCTAAATGAAGAAAAATATCTGCTGCCCAGACTAATCCGAAATCTCCAGACTGGAGTTTCCACCCGGCATCGAATCCATATTTTTCACCCCTGAAACCCACTCCGGCGCTTAGTCCGTTAATGCTTACCTTGTTTCCCGCGCTGTGTTCGTATCCCGAGCGCAGGAAAATGGAGGGACCTGCACGCAACTCAGAGCTGATACCTAAAACAACGGGTTCATCGGCAGTTTTCTGTATGCCGGCTCCGATTTCAAGATCAAACATGGGAGAAGAATCCTCTTCACCTCTGAACGGGTGGAAGTTAATTGAAGCGCCTGTCTGGATAGGTAGTGGATGTGACCGGCCGCCACCGTATGACATTGGTGTTCCGGCATTAAGGAGGTAGATGCGTCCTGAAAGCATATCAAAAGGTTTCACCAGCAGATCTGCTCCTGCAGAAAATGCTCTTCCTGCATCGATATCGAGTCTGCTTTCCACATAGGAAGCATTAACTCCAAAGCTTAGTTTTCGGTTGAAAAAAGGCCTGGCAAAAGAGGCTCCAAGCACATATTCGAAGTATTTTGGATCGGAGGGGTTCTCGTCGATATCACGGGCATATTTAAATTGCCCGGAGCTCAGGAATCTGAAATAAAACCCGAATGTACCCACATCCAGGAGAGGGAATGTGGCACCGGCGTACTCTTTTCTAAGCCCCATGAGCCATTCAAGATGACTTATGGCAAATTGATTCTGAAAGGTAAGGGCGCTGTTTGCAGGAAAAAACGGAAGATCAGTTGCACACATTGATCCAGATGAGGACACAAGCCCTCGGGAGAGTTGAGAGGCAGATGAGGGAATAGAGAGAAACGCAGCAGTGGTGTTACCGCTGTTTTTACCATAAAGATCAGTCCACCACTCCTGTATGCTGCTTTGGGGGGAGGTGGGTATTAAAAACAGAAATGAAAACAAAAATAGAAAATATCTGGCCAAGTTTTATGCGCCTCTCCAAATGTACCGCAATATGAACCACTCATATCATTATATAATATCGGTTAACAGAGATAAAGGCATTAGATAAGAGGTGAATTTTTTTTTAAAACCGATTTGCCATATCCGTTTAGCCTAACAGAAATCAGAATCGCCAAATCTACTCAACTGCGAAAAAATATCCTGTTCCCGATTGTTTCACTGGTCACCAGTCCCTGTTCTGTCAACGATTCCAGAAGTTTGGAAATATCGTTTACTGTCATACCCAGGGTTGTTGAGAGATCCTCTATAGTTGATGGACGCCGCTTGAGAGTGGAAATGACAGATGATGCGTGAATCTGTAGTTTAGTTGAGTCAAGTGGTGGAAAATTTCTGGATATTATCTCCACCGGAAGAGGTTTAAGAAAGTCTGCAACTCTGCTCAGCTGTTCCGGAGTTGCTGCTTTGAGCCAGCTGCAAACGCCTGGCCTGTCAAGTGTGTTGAGCTGGACACGTGTAGGATTTATTCTTTCTATAGCTTGCTTGAAAAGTAAAAGTTCCTCTTCTGTATCATTAACCTGCGGAACTATAAATACTTCAAGCCAGATTTGCCCCTTAAACTCCCTGGAGAGTTTTTCCAACCCTTCAATGATCATATCTGAATCTGAAGAGACAACTGGTTTGTTTATCTTTTCAAAAACATGTTGCGACACTGCATCCAGAGATGGCAAAATCAGATCACAGAGAAGAACTTCACTGCGAACTTCCGGAAGATGAAAAAATGTGCTGTTTGAGAGAAGTGCTGTTTTCACCGCCGGAAAATTTGATTTCAGAAACTGAATAACCGAGCTCAGGCCTGTATGGAGTGTGGGTTCACCACTACCACCGAAAGTCACATAATCAACTTCCGGGTGTTGGGAGAGATATTCTTTTAGTTCAGAGATGATCCCCTCTGTGGATACATACTCTTTGCGCTGTGCGGTCAATTCGGTGGTAGCACCACATTCACAATATATACAATTAAGTGTGCAGGTTTTAAACGGTACCATATCCACACCCAGCGATATTCCAAGTCTTCTTGAGCGCACCGGACCGAAAATATGTCTGAAATTCCTGATTTTTTGCATAATGGTATCTATCCGTTTTCGTTAATTTATATTTAAAAAACAATATACAATCTGCTAATCCATTATTGCTGTGGATAATACAGCTCTTTAAAATTGCATCACAGCTAAACGTTCGCTATCTGATTAACCGCTTTATGTACAAATTGTCCTAATCTCCGTTCTAAATCAGCAATTAATTATTTTCTAATTACGTACTACTGATTTTTACCAGAATTTTCCTCTTTAGGAGATTGAAATTGTCATCTTCCCATGCATTTCATAGAATGGAACTGTTAATCGGCGCCCAAAGCCTTGGGGCACTGTCTGAAATATCTGTTATTCTCTTCGGAGTCGGTGGGGTAGGCAGCTGGTGTGCCGAAGCACTTGTGCGTTCGGGGATTAGTAATCTGACGTTGGTGGATTCTGATCTTGTGTGTGTAACAAATATTAATCGTCAGGTTCAGGCTACTACCCGTACGGTTGGATGTGTAAAAGTTACAGAGCTGGCACAACGTCTAAAAGAGATCAATCCTGATGCACAGGTCACTGCGATTCAGCGAATCTACAATAAGGAAAGTCAGGGCGACTTTATTCTCTCAGATTATGATTACGTAATTGATGCAATCGATAGTTTGACAAGTAAGGTCAGCCTTATTCAGTCTGCGTATAACTATGGTGCCACGGTATTTTCCGCCCTGGGAGCTTCATGTAAACTTGATGCTTCACGTATCCGTACCAGTTCGATATGGGATTCATACGGGTGCAGGCTGGGAAAACTGGTCAGGAAACGATTGCGCAGACGTGGCTTTAAGGGGGATTTTCTCTGTGTGTGGAGTGATGAGGTGTTGCCGGTGTTTCCCGTCAGCAGTGGGTGCGGAACTGGAGACTGCGTGTGCCCCAAACAGGCGAAGGGCGGTAGTGATGATACCCTGGTTCATGAATGGTGCAGTAAGAAAAAACAGATTAATGGTTCCGCTGTCCACATAACTTCAATTTACGGATCCATGCTCGCCGGGTTACTGATACAGGACGTGGTAGAGAAATCTTTCTCAACTACTCAAGCACAAAGTTATGATTCACCATCAAATTTAAAAGAGAACAGGATGCTGAATGTCTGACAGAGACACCCTGATAACAGATGTAAACAAGGGAGAATTCTGGAAGCCCTGTCCCGGGACTTCGAAGGAGTATTTCTGCTGTGGGTATCAGATTATTACTCCACTTACGGGCTGTGGGATGTACTGCAGCTACTGTATTCTCCAGGCTTATTTTGGGCACAGCCATCAGGTGCACTACTCCAACTTTGAGGACCTGCAAAGAGAGGTCGCTCAGAAAATGGAGGGGAGAAAAGGTATTGTAAGGTTTGGAACTGGTGAATTTGCCGATAGCTTATATCAGGAAGACAATCTTGGATTGTGCAAAAAGATTGCCGCACTGCTCCAACCTTATGACAATGTACTTGTGGAATTTAAAACAAAAAGCACCTGTATTGACACTCTTTACAGAATTGAGCAGCCCGGGAAGGTCGTTATTGGGTTCTCACTTAATACCGACAGAATGATCCGTTCTCTGGAGGAAAAAACAGCATCTTTGATCCAGCGCCTTGAGGCTGCACAGAAATGTGAAAAGATGGGTTTTTATCTTGCCTTCCATTTCGATCCTATGGTATGGCACAGAGAGTGGGAGACAGAGTACAGGAATGTGGTGAGAATAATTTTCGACTACATTGAGGATCCTAAAAAAATTGCCTGGTGCAGTATGGGTGGATTCAGAACCATGCCTTCACTGAAGGGAATCTTGAGAAAAGAGGGAAAGGATTTGCCTCTCTTTTCTGGTGAGATGATACATGGGGCAGATGGAAAGCTAAGATATCCAAGACCCCTAAGAGTGAAGTTTTATCGGGCAATGAAAGAGGAGTTTGAGAAGTTTGATCCTGATATAACTCTCTATATGTGTATGGAGAGCAGAGAGGTTTGGGAAGCGTCCGGTATGATCACAAGAATTCCGGGCGGGCTTAAAAAGTATCTTGATCTAAGAGCAAATGAGATACTCCGGGGAGGGTGATTCATGAATCCTGGAAAAACAACAATCCCTGAGAAGGGCTGAGGAAATATTGTGCTTACAACCCCTGAGAATATGAGAAAGTTATTTTCGGATTTGATGCAGGACTCCGGTGCTGTTATTCAGAGCATGTACTCAAGCGAGAATTCGTTCACCAGGAAATTTATCGAGTTCTTTGCATTCTGGAAAATTGTATTTACAGAATATAGTCGGAACCATTATATCACAAGGGCATCGGCAATTGCCTTTGTGCTCCTGCTCACATTTATACCGCTCATTGCGACCGCCGCATTTATGTTTGCCAGTATAACAGAAGTCAATCCTGAGCAGGTAGAACATGCTTTAAAACTGTTCTTACCCTTTGCTCCACAGGCTCTGATGCAGCATATTAACACCTTCTTTGTTAATGCTCAAAGCCTAAGGGGGATCGGGATAGGGGTTTTGATTTTTATGGCAGTGGGGTTATTCGGAACTGTAGAAGAGGCCTTTAATTCCATATACAAGGTGGTTAGAGCCCGCTCTTTCTTTGTAAGACTTCGTACCTTCACTATGGTTATGGTTTACAGTCCCATTCTCTTTTTGGCATCCTTCCAGTTCAGAAGAAGCAACTGGTTTGAAATTGGATCCAATGAGTTTATCTTTCTTGAGGCTCTTCCATTTCTGCTTACCGCACTTGCATTTACTGTTATGATCTGGTTTATACCAAATACAAAGGTGCGCTTCCGCTCAGCTCTTTTAGGCGGAATTCTTGCCTGTCTGCTATTTGAGCTTGAGAAGTGGGGTTTTGGCTATTATGTAAAAATTTCAATGCAGACCCACATTATTTATGGCACATTTGGAATACTGCCTTTCTTTCTTGTATCTCTTTTCTTTGCCGCTATTTTACTCCTTTTTGGCGCTCAGGTTGCCTATGTGCATCAGAACTTCAGGCCTCTGTTAAGAACAAAAAAATGGGACAGACCGGTAGAGGCATACAGAAATTACCTTTTGATAAGGATGCTTATAGATTGTGTCAGGGCGTTTATTAAAAAAACATCACCCCCCACAATTGATTATTTCTGTAAAAAATATGAGCTGACGCAAACTCAGGCGAATCGGTTTGTACAATGGTTGATCGAGCAAAAATTTATCTATCAGGTGGATGGGGTAGAGGCATTTGTTCCAGCACGGGACTTCTCCACCTTATCTGTCAGGACCGTTTATGAAGCAATAGAGGACCAGAACAGGTATATTTCTTATGTACCCGATGACTTTGTTCGCAAATATATTGAAAAGAACGTTATCGGATGCAGGGATGATAGTTGTGAGAAAAAAAATATGAGTTTTTTAACCCTTGTTGAAATTCTTGAAACGGGAGAGAAAAATGAGCAGGAGATTGCCTGCATGGTAAGCTGAAAAGAGATACAAACTTAATTGGGGGAGTCTGGTTTGAGGGGTTTTTCTGCAAAGGTTAACGTGATTTTCTCTGTTGTGTTGTGTGTTTTTTTTTCACTTCTCTATTATCTGTTTTATGTTGTATATGGGCTCAATAGTTTTGTAGTTCTTACCTTTCTTTATTATTTGTCTGTTTTGATCTATTATTTCATGAAACTTTCTGATTTTCACCAGCAAGCAGAGAAGATTCTATTATACAGATTTACAGGCCTGTATCTTCTCTATATTACCGCTTTTTATCTGCTCACCATTCTCAGCTCAGTTCTGTTATGGTTTTTCACGGAGAGTTTCTTTCATGGAGCAGCAGTAGCTTTTATTTTGACAATAGTAACTGGTTCCATTTTGTTCACCAAAAGAGATTTTTTGACTAAACGGGCCCTTCATTTTTGAAAGAGAGGGCCCGTTTAGTTTTTCTTATGAGAGAATCAGGGGTTTACATGTATGATGGTCATCGGTCGCCTGTTATGGAGCATCAGTGCTGAGTGATGGTGTCGTGCTCGTCTGAGAATTGATTGTGCACTTGCAAAAGAGTACCTCCCCAGCTCTCTTCTTGCAACCTCCAGTGCCACTTCAAGCGGATCTTCCCCAAATTGAACAGTTATGTCAGGATCTATACCGCTCATATCGTAGGGTTCTCCGTTTATTGGTCTGAGCATTGCGTAGGTGACAACTGCAAGACCAGAATCGGGGGTAAGGGTCATAGCCTGACCACGGGCTTTTCCAAAGGTGGTTACACCAATGGTGGTGATGTCGGGTCTGTTCTCATGGAGAGCTGAAAGCATTATCTCCGAGGCGCTTGCGGTAGCTTCATTAACCAGAATTATGAAATCTCTGTCAATCCCCTTTGCTTCTATATCTATAGTGGTCCAGGTTCTTTCAAGTGTTTCTCCGCTATCGGAGTTTTGGACCGGAACCCTTTCAGTTGTTTGAATGATCGGGGTTTGGGGGCTCATGAACTGACTGATGACCGGAATTACCTGCTGTACTTCACCCCCGGGGTTGTTTCTTAGATCGATAATAGTCATCTGCGCCCATTCTGTGTCATCCAAAGCGTTGTTGAATTCTGCGGCGGTGCCTCCCTGTTGTATGGTTTGGGAGAAGAAGGCGCTGATATAGATATAGGCGATATCCTGCTCCAGACTGTCGGTGAAAACAGATGGCGAGAGAAATGTATCGAGAGTGACGGTGAAATTTAGCACCTCTGAATCTCTTTTAACGGTAACGGTTCTGGTTTCTCCCACTTCGCCCCGTATAAGAGAGGAGAGCTGTTCGGGTGACATACCACTTACCTCCCTTCCGTCAATTTCTACGATTGTGTCGTTTTCCTGCAGTCCGGCATCCTCTGCGGGAGAATTCGGGAACACCTCCTCGATCACAAATCCGGGCCCGACAGAATCAAGCCTCACCCCAAATCCAGCTGAGGAGGTGCTGAGGAGGTCTGTCATCTCCCTGGCCTCATCGGGAGGGTAGTAAACAGTGAATGGTTCCTCAACGCTTGCGTAAAGTTCTGAAGGGTTGCTGAAGTCATAGGGGTCAGAGGGAAGCCTGTCTCTGAAGAGGAAAAACACATCCAAAAACCTCCAGGCAAACTCGTATTCTCTTCCTGTTAATCTGGTGTCGTTTAGACCTGACACGCAGCTATTTGTAAATATGAGCATAACGATGCTTAAGAGTATTTTTTTGCCTGGTTTCATATGCTCCCAGTCCTTTGCTGTAAGTGATGGTACAGTTGATATTTAACTTCACCTATGCATTTGCAATAGATGTGCCACAGGTTTTTAATCCAAATTGAGTTTTTTTTGCACGTCTGGCATGTGATTTGAAATAGATAATTCTCTGGCAGGACCAGAACAGCTTTGTTTACAAGCACACTCTGAACCGGATCAATTTAGACTAAAGCTGAGGGCATATGAAAAGAAAAAAAAGAATTACCACAAAGCGTTTATCCCTGATGCTGCTGTTACTTTTTATACTTCTGTCAAAAAGCTACGGGGATTACTTCGGAAGAAACAAGGTACAGTATGATGATTTCGATTTCAAGGTACTTGAAAGCGAAAATATGCATATTCATTATTATCCCTCAAAGGAAAGGGCTGCACAGGATGCGGCGCGGATGCTGGAGCGGTGGAATGAGCGGTTGATGGGGATTTTCAATATCGCTCTGCCCGATGAGCAGCCCGTAATACTCTACGCTACCCATGCACATTTTCAGCAGACCAATGCAGTTGGGCTCCTGCTACCCCAATCTACCGGCGGGGTAACTGAGGGTTATATGAACAGGGTAATTCTGCCCCTTACCGGTATTAACAGTTCTAATGATCATGTTTTGGGTCATGAGCTGGTGCATGCGTTTCAGTTTCAGCTGTTAAGAAGCAGTGAAGGTGGGCTGGCCAGAGGAGGGGAGATGCCGCTTTGGTTTATTGAGGGTATGGCTGAGTACCTCTCCTTAGGTTCCAAACACCCCCATACCGCTATGTGGATGAGAGATGCAGTATACAATGAGGATCTGCCTCATATAAATCAGCTTGGGAGATATCAGCGCTACTTCCCTTACCGCTACGGTCATGCAGTTATGGCCTATATGGCAGGAATGGCAGGGGATGAATCTGTTGGGGATATATTCAAAGGGGTACTCAGATACGGTTGGAGGGGAGGATTCAGAAGAACTCTGGGAGTTCCTCTCGACACAATCTCCGATCAGTGGAGAAGAGTAACACAAAAACATTTCTCTTCAACCCTCAATGGCAAAACCGCTCCTGATGAGGTGGGAGAAGAGGTGATTCCCTGGAACCAGATAAACCTCTCGCCCATAATCAGTCCCGATGGTAGGAAAATGGCATTTATGTCTCTGGGCGAACTCTTCTCAATCGATCTGTTTCTTGCAGATGTTACAACTGGTGAAATAGAAAGAAAACTCCTCAGCTCTCAGGGCGATGACCATTTCGATGCCCTGAGATTCTTCAACTCCTCAGGGGCCTGGTCACCGGATGGAAAACAGATAGCGGTCGTTGTGTTCAGAGAGGGAAGAAACGATGTGGCTTTCCTTGATGTGGAGAATGCACAAATTGATAGCATGGTAAAAATCGAAGGTGTGGAGGAGATAACTGATCTTGCCTGGTCACCGGACGGAAACTATTTGGCCATAGCGGGAACAAAGGGAGCCATTTCTAATCTCTACCTCTATGAGATCGAAAATGGCAGGGTAGAGCAGCTCACAGATGACAGATATTCGGTACTGCAGCCTGCCTGGTCTCCCGATGGAGAAAAACTGCTGTTTTCTACTGACCGGGCTTCCGGCACCGATTTCCAGTTCCTCAGATTCGCTCCAAACCGAATCGCTATCTATGATATGAATAATACCGGTATCACTACTATGGCTGTCGCTCCATGGGCAAAGCATATAAATCCCCACTTCTCCCCGGATGGGAAAAATATCTACACAGTTGCAAACCCCGATGGGGTAAGTGATATCTACAGAATAAACCTTGAGAATGGTGAAGTCTATCGGGTAACCTCTGTAACCTCGGGAATAACAGGACTGACAGATCTGTCCCCTGCAATGTCCCTTTCAACAGATTCCGGAAATATGGTGTTTTCCGTTTTCTCAAGGGGGGGTTACAAAATCAGAAAACTCTCAGGTCAGGATCTCTATGGAGAACCATTCACTCCTGACCGGGATGAATACACGTTCAACGTTTCTCTCCCGCCTCTGTCAAGACGCGATTCGATTGTCAACGATTACCTTAACGCTTCTTCGGTCGGACTCCCCCAGACAGAATCCTTTTCAATCGATAATTACTCCCCCAGGCTTCGTCTGCTCTATGTCGGACAGCTCTTCGCAGGCGTCGCAGCGGACCGGTATGGTGTTGGTATCGGAGGGGGGGCATCTTTCCTTTTCAGTGATCTCCTTGGAGACCATCTCCTTGGGTTGGGGGTTCAGGTTAGCGGAAGAATATCCGATATCGGTGCTGAGGCTTTTTACATAAACAGGGAAAACAGGCTGAACTGGGGGGTGAGCTTAAGTCGCATACCCTACATATCCACAACCCTTACAGGACGAAGGGATCAGGATAATGATGAAATCTCCTATAGCTTTATCACCAGAAGGATGTTTGAAAACAGGATAAGGGGGTTTGTGGACTACCCGTTAACTGAAAACAGACGCTTTGAACTCAGCAGCGGTCTTACCCGCTATGGTTACGACTACACTGAAGAACGGTTAAGAGTCAGGGATGGCAGAGTGCAGGATCAGACAGAAGTTGATATCGAGGATCCCTCCTCAGTCAGTTTAATACATGGTTCGGTTGCGTATGTGGGAGACTTTTCCTATTTCGGGTTTACCTCTCCAATCACCGGACGCCGTTTTCGTCTTGAACTTGAACCTACTACAGGCTCACTCAATTTCCTTTCCGCTTTAATTGATTACAGACATTACATGTTTCTTAACCCTGTTACACTGGCGTACAGGTTTTTCCATCTCGGAAGATATTTCGGAGATTCTGAGTCTGACAGGCTTTCACCCTATTTTCTCGGTCTTGAAACGTGGGTAAGAGGATACAGCCCATTTACCTATGATATGGCTTTTTATCGTGGGGATTATGATTTTTCTGATTACCCGGAGTTTGATCGTCTTGTGGGTTCAAGAGTGGGAATTGTAAATATGGAACTGAGATTTCCCCTGTTGGGAACTGATGATTTTGGTTTGATCTCCTTTCCTGCTATTCCTCTTGAAATCGCACTTTTCCTGGATGGTGGTGTGGCGTGGACAAGTGAAAGTCTGCCAAGGTTACGCTGGGATAGAGAAAATACAGAGGATAGAGTTCCCGTTTTCAGTACCGGAGTGGCTGGGAGATTCAACATCCTGGGGGTTTTGGTGCTGCAAATCTACTATGCATACCCCTTTCAGAGGCCCGATTACAGAGGACACTGGGGATTTATTTTTGCCCCGGGATGGTAAAACTATTCTGCACTACAAACAACCGCACCCGTATGAAAACTCTACATGCGGGTGCCCATTATTCCAGTCTCAGAACCCCTAAACTTAGATTAAATGATGATTCAGAAAAACAGAGAATAATTCCCTCTTTAGGTGTTCCTCAAAATGAGAACAGTATAAGAACTCAGGTAAACTGCACGAAAAATAAGTGTATATAATTTCTGTTCAAAACCGGACTTCGCTATTGAAGTTGCCCGGCCCTGTGTTTTGGGTCGTGGACTGCTTATTGCATATTTAAAAATAAAATCCGCCATAAAGCGACAACCTCGATCTACCCCTGTCCTCTTTCAGGTCAATTTCGTACAGAGCATCTACTCTGAAAAGCCCAAAAGGATCAAAGTTCCAGTAAATGCCTGGACGCAGATGGTGAATTTTCCCTTCGCTCTTCAGAAACTCTTTTGTGTTTGAATCTGGAAATTCATTGCCCGGGACATCATCCTGAAAGACATGGTCAATGGACCCTCCCCGGGTGTGTGGGTTTCGCTCAATTGAGCTCAGGCGTATTCCCACACTGTTGCGGTTTGAGATTCCCAGATCTGCATATGCCAGCACTGCTCTTGAGTTTGGCCCAAAAGGGGAGCCAAGAGGCTGATCGAAATGGTCAAACCTGTGACTCCCCCCGTAAAAGTGAGTATACACCCAGGGTTCAACTCTGGAGTATTCTATGCCTGAAGAGAAATCTTTACCAAACAGTGTTCCATACCAGGCCATACCGGCGGTAATTGCCCATTTGTTACCCCAGTCATCACTGAAGATCTGCCATGGTGAAAGTATATCATCGATATGAAACTCACCGTAAAAGAGAAAGTTTTCCGGCCAGGTGAGTGAAAAATCAAGGGAGATTGCTGCGTTGTCTCTGTCACCGAGATAGTGTTCCACGATTACAAAAGGGACAAAAGGGATAAGGTAGGCGATTTCAAGCTGTCTTTCCTGCCGTTCTTCCTTGTAGTAAGCATCTCTGAGTGAGTTGTGAGGATCATTTGGTCCCTGCTGATCAGTAGTGCTGCCGTTTATGATTATCTCATTAAGTCCCACATGAAGTGCACGCCATCTGCCTGAAAGTCTGTGTGCATAGATATATTTGCGTTTGTCCCTTTGTGATTGCAGTAATCCTGCGAGATGGTAATACCGTACCGGGCCCATATCCAGTTCTGCTTTTGCATAGGTGATCGGGGGAGCAAGACCGGAAAGGGTGTTTGGGTAAAACTGTGCTGGTCCGAGCTTGAGGTAATCGATCGCTAAGGCGAGGTCTATTCTGTTTAAGGAGATATTTATTCCACCCCTTGGCAGGTCTGAAGAGCGAAGGTTTGCCTCTTCGGTGTTTCTGCCATAGAGGTTATAAGGTATACCGTCATAGGGCTGGTAAGTGCTTGGCCCAAACAGAGTGTCTGAGCGATATTCTGTCCATACATCCACTTCAGAATAAAATGAGAGTATGCCAACATTGCCGCTTAGGCGGGGATTTATAATCCCTCTGCCCCCAATTGCATCATCATTCAGGCTCCCTTCAACATCACCCAGAAGGTTAAGATTGAAATTAATGTGTAAATCTTTTTCTTCACTCTGATATGAAAATCCATGAAAAGGGGAGAGCCTTTCCTGAAGTCTCAGGAGTTCGTACCGTTCCCTTGGACTTAGTGAACGGCTGTTGTATAATGAGTCAAGAGCCTCTGACAGTACCTTTGTGCCGAAAGGCTGGATTCCCGGATCATGGGGATAAAACCCGTATCGGGTTTGCATTCGGTGGAAAAATCTGTCTAATGCAGGATCAATCCTTACAGAAGGGTTATACTCCGCAGATGAATGGACAAAAATTAAAAATAACAGTGAGAAGGCAAGTGCGATCTGTTTCAATATCCTGGCTCCTGAAAAAAACGAGGCATGTTCATGAAGTTACCGGCTTTGTGTTGAAGAAAGAATTAAAAACATAAATCAAATAAACAATATTATTGCAGATGCTTGTATTATTCAAGATATATTTATCCCTGTATTTAAATCAACACCTTGAAAATGACCAATCTGCAGATTTATTTATCTTTGCATTTGGATTGGGGGAACAAAGGGATAAACAGTTGCAGAGTCCATACCATCATAACGGAACCCATTTATAATCTCTTAGAAAAAACAGGGGCCTGCAGTATCCTGAAAAACCCTGTTGCTCACAACTGCTTTTTTGAATCCAAAGCAGCTTCATTTTGTTATGTTGCGCCTCAGTTGTGCAACTGCTTTTCCCCACACTGTGCAAAAGTGGTCTAAATGCCCGAAAACAGGAAAAAACGGCTAAGAAAGTAGCACATTTGCCCTTTTTTGTACAGGATGATAATTGGATCATTTTCAATTAATTGGGTGCGGTACAGTGAATTTTTTTTACTTCAACTTTACCCTGTCAATAAAAAAGTCAAAAAATTCTCCCCTCCCAGCCCTGATCTCTACCTTAATATCACTCTCACTGTTTCCACCTGATGGCAGGGGGAGTGTGAATCTTTCCCATGAGTTTGTCCTCGGTTCAAAATAACGGGGAACGCTTGTTTGTGTAAAATAAGGCGCATTGAAGTATACCCATTCACCATCTTCGTATCGTATTCTAAACGAAATTTTGCCGCTCCCCCTAAGATCCAGGGCAAGGGAAGTTGCGTGCGGATCAGGGAGAAGTCTGCATTTTGCAGCACTGACATTTCGGGTTGGATGTTTACCGGAAATTCTGAGGGAATAGTTTCCAGATGCGGGTTTCAGTGTATCTCTGCGTACGGTGAATTGTGAGTTGGCAGAAACCCATCCATCTTTTCCGGTTTCAAATTCACCCAAAACAAAGCGCAGGGAACAGGCGGTTTCTTCCATAATCAAATCGGTATCAAATGTATAGGGGTGCCGCACAAACCGGGCTTTTATCGGCAGGTGGTCTGAATAGCCTCTGCCTGAGTGGTATCGTTCTCTTCCGCGGAAATGCATCTGCCAGCGGTAGGGCACTCCATCCCTGAGCAGTTTGCCATCCCAGCAGAAAGCTTTAAAGGAATTGTCGAGGTAGGAAAACCCGCTGCTGTTAAAAAGTGAAGAGGGCAAAAGTATATGGTCAAGGGTTTGACCTGCACCTCTGAAAATATAGCTCCACCTGTCCTTTTCCGGAAGTTCGAGCCACAGATTATAGTGAAGCAGATTTTCGGTGTTACTTTTGAGGTCATATTTTTGTGTGTAACTTATGGTGAAACACCCCGGAGTCGTTTGTGCAGTTCCCAACAGGTGATTTATACCTGTTTTCCCTTCTGTATCATTGAAACCTTCAGTATGGAAAGTAACATACTCGTTGTAATTGGAGTTAAGGTCACCCAAAATGATATAGTCTGTGTTTTTATCCAAAGAAAGAAGTCGCTCTTTTAAAATGGATGCAGCTTTCAGCCTGTTTGATTCCGGATTGAATTTGGAAGGCCAGTGGTTTATAAACAGTTTGAGAGTGTCATCACCCACCAGTATATCAGCTTCAAGAATTGCACGCACCCGCCTTCCTGAGGAGAAGGGTACTGGGTGGCTTTGGGTTCCGGTGATTTTGAATTTTGATAGCAGTGCAGTTGTAACGGCTGTGGTGGATTCCCCTGTTGCCATATAGGGGAAATGGTCCCCTCTGTTTCTGAGTGTATCCCGAAGTTGTCTGAGGACTCTTCTGTTTTCGATCTCGCACAGTGCAAGTATATCTGCATTGAGAGCCTGAAGAACATCTGCGGTGTTTTGTGTTTTTGTAATCTGAATATCCCGGGTCCAGTTAAAGGCGTTTGGGACATATTCAGGGTATTCTGTACCGTCTTTGTAAAAGTCAAACAGATTTTCAACATTGTAAAAAGCAATGGTTATGGTATCGGGAGCAGGGGATAACGAAATGGGTTCAGGGGGCCGCCTGCAGGAGGCAAGATAGACACAGAGAAGGAGTGCGTACAGGAGAGTACAAGTCTTATTCATTCTCTTGCCCTTAAAGCTGGGTGGCAGGGATTACCTAATTGAGAATATATAAAATGGGAAAGTATGAAGTGGAAGGGGATTGTATTTGAACTGTTTTTTTGGGCATTCTGAAACTTAACACACTCAAACATAAGTATAAGAACACTCCTAAATGTCTCGAATCTTATTTGTTGTGTTTACATATACAATTTTTTATATTCACATTCAAATCAAATCCGGAAAGGACGGAGTTTTATGCTTGTCAAAATTGTTGCATTTGTTCTTTTATCGCTTTCTTTTCCAGCGCAGGCTTTATTATATCAAGCTGGTATAACATCGGAGTTTCCTTCAGGTGCACGTTCATTGGGTATGGGAGAGGTTGGTGTTGCACTGGCCAATGATGAGAACGTCTCATTTTATAATCCAGCGGGTCTTGGGTTCTTCAACCAAAGATGGCAGGGAGGAGCAGTTTGTAGGTTCTCTGAAATACTTTTGCCAGTTCTCCGCATTCCTGGCCTGTGGCATAAAAAATTCGCTGCCGTTTATCAGCCTGCAGGATTAAGAGCTGGGGGGTTCGCTATTGATCTTAATATCTTAAATTTTGGAAGAACAGAAGACATTTCGGGAATAAGAATTAATGATAATTATGAATATGTAATTAGTGCAGGATGGGGTTACCAGTTCCTAAAGACGGAAAGGGCAAATCACAGTGCTGGTATAAATATGAAATTTATTGAATCAAACCTTTTCGAATATTTTCCTCAAATGGAAGCAATGTCTGACTCCTTAGAATATTACTATGTTAAGGAAGGTGATTACTATGTTAGTTATTCAGATAGGGGGATGTATTTTTACGAACGGGATAAAGGCGGGTATTACAGGACACATTATGAACCTGCTAATTTTCAGGGAAAAACATTTGCATTTGATTTAGGATATTTGGTAAACTGGAACAGGTCCATGCGCTTTGGGGTAACACTGGTAAATATTGGTGCACCAATAAAATATTCTTTGGAGTTACTTGAAGATTCTCTTGTAGTCGTTTGAATCTGAAAACGTTTTAAGGCCTTTACCATTTGGTATAAATCTGGCACTTGGATATCATGATGAATTTGACATCAATCAACTTCGTGCTTTTGAGGTAAGTGCAGAAATCCGATTGCACCGTGATTTTGCAAGAAGATTCTATGATGGTAAGCGCCCGGATCCTTTTTACCGGGCTTTCTACAAAAGCTTTGATACTACATTCAATGCGTTCATGGATCAGTTTCAAGTAAATATGGGCGCTGAAGCGGTTTTCTTGAATACCGGAATCTTGAGATCTGGAGTGTTGTATGATTATTCCGGCCAGCGGCATGAATTGCAGTCTGGCCTGGGGCTTAGAATGTTTAACCATTTCCAAATTGACCACTACATAATATACGCTCCAGAAGGTTTTTGGAGAAATCATGGAAAAAGACATAAACAATGGGGGATTAGTTTCACTTTTTACAACATGCTCAACTGGAGTGAACAGGATAAACGCTGGTGGAGAAGAGGCTGATTACTCCCAAGTGATGTCAAATTCGGGGTACCTTTTTCTGGAATGCCTCTGCGTTCTGCAACTCTTTAATCAGAGAGTTGCAAATTTTTTTTCTGCATTCTCTTCGATTTTTCTGGAAAACGGACTTTGTTCCCTCTAAATAGCTGCAGAAAGTTTTTGCTATCGGGTTAATCCTTTTTCACTGCACAATTTTCCCCCGTAAACTCTACACCCGACCCTTCTTCACTCCCGCATATCTCACCAGCTCAAAACTTAAACTTCTGCGGGTTGCTTTATTCGGAGGGAAACTGATATTTTTTGATTGTGATTACATTGTATGCAAAATAAAAGGAGCTTTTATAGTGAAAAAATCACTGATCGTTATGGTGTTATTTCTGGCGGGAGCTTCAGAGCTACTGTCAGGATCTTATTTCCCCTATCCGGTGAACTGGAGTGGTGTACCTTTCTTACAGAACGGAGATTATGAAGAGGCGCTGGCCCAGTGGACAACAGGTGAAGTTTCTGACACCTCATACCATTTCTTCAAACTTGGGCTTTTGCATGTCAGAAAAGGTAATTATGATGAGGCCGCTTCAAAATTCAACGCTATAATTGAAAGGGAAAGCGAGTTAGCTCCTTTGGCCTTTGAGCAGATGGCTTTTCTGCACACCCAGCAAAAAATGTACAGTGAAGCACTGGGCTTTTTTGGGAAGATGTTTGACTACACACTTCCAGATGGCTTTCGAGATCATATTTTCCAAAATGTTCATGATCTGATCTCTCTTGATACCAGTCTTAAGACCAATGATTCCTGGTTTGATGATTACAAAAGGTGGGAAATCAAGATGTTAGCTGTAGGGATTGGTGAGTACCTGGTTCACTGTGATTCGCTTATCGGGTCTGAACAATGGGATTCGCTTGCTTCTTCACTAACCAATACTCTGCCATTACTCGATTCCCGCGGACGTTGCAGGGCCATTTCACATTTAGCAGCTTCACTTTATGAACCGGAGGCTTTAACGGGTGAATTTCTCTTTTCTATGGCTAAATGGGCACATGAATGCAGACATAACGTCATAGCTGATCAGCTCTTATCTTCTGCCCGCAGCAGAGAGGATTTTTCGACTGCTGTGAGAGCGAGAGATGCTTTGCTTCTGGATGCAGATATTGCATTTGGCAGAGGACAGTTTGACAGGGCTGCCCGGCTATACCAGAACTACGATCGCAGGTTTGGTAACGAATCCCGGGTCGTTATGCAGATAGCCCGGGCATATCGCCGTAAGGGAGACCGGGCGAGTGCAGATCGCTGGTATGATGCTCATTTGCGCGTTTTCCCTTCACATGCCAGTTCGCAGGAGATACGCTGGCTGAGGGCCTGGGATCATGAAATCGCAGGAAACTACAGGCAGGCAGCCACAAAATATCGCCAGATTATGGCCCGTTCAACCGGCAGACGTGCCCAGGAGTCACATTTGCGCCATGCTTTGTGTCATTACAGGCTGGGAGAATATGATTCGGCAGTAAAGCATCTTGGCGATTTTATGAAAAAATACCCCCGGTCAACTTTTTTGTGGGCTGCGATGTTCTGGCAGGGAAAGAGCTATCTTGCCCAGGACAGAAATGACGATGCGTTCAGATTGTTTAGAAATCTCAGCAGACTCGATCCGGCAGATTACTATGCACACCGCGCTCGCCAGATTATGAAAGAGCAGGGTGAGGAAGTATCGGAAATGAAAATTTGGGCGACATCCGAAAATCCTGAAGTGCATGCCTGGCTTGATTCCATATCACCCTCATCCAAAAAGCCGCTCACCAGGGCTGATAGCCTGAATTTGCGCTTTGGTGCTATATTGGCTCTGCAGGGCAGACCTGAACTTGCGGATATATTTCTGGGATACCTTGAGCGCTCTTACCATGGAAACCTGAGGCTTCAGTTTGATCTTGCCAATATTTACTCGATGGCTGGTTCTGAAGCGCTGGCTTTCAGTGTCGCCAGGCGCCTGGCGTGGCGCATTCCCGTAGAGCACAGAGAGAATATGCCGGTTTCGATCTATACGCTTATGTACCCTACATTCTATTCTGAGGTCATAACTGAATATGCCCGCAAGTTTGAAGTGGATCCACTGCTGGTAAGCTCTGTGATGCGTCAGGAGAGTATATTTGACAAGTTGATTGTTTCTCCTGCAGGAGCAATAGGGTTGATGCAGATTATGCCTGCAACTGGGAGAATGATCGCTTCTGAACGGAATGAGGTTTTTGAGGTCGATTCTCTTTATAGCCCTGTACTCAATATCCGTTTTGGTACCTATTACATAAATAAACGGCTGAACCAGTTTGAAAACAACAAGGTCCTTATGCTTGCCTCCTACAATGCGGGACCGCATAATGCACAGAGGTGGTATAATCGTAACAAAGATTCTGAGTTTGATCTGTTTGTGGAGGATATTGGTTTTACTGAAACCAGAAATTATATAAAAAAGGTACTTGGAAACTACTGGACCTATCAGCAGTTATCAAATTTACCGGAATATTCCGGGTTTGGGTTATAAATCTGAATTTTTGGCAGATTATACTGTATATTGTAAAACAGTAGGCGTTACATATTTTACTGTTTTGTTGTGGGTGAAGATTTAAGCAAGGGAGGGACGGTCTATGTGTAAGTTAATGATTGTACTGTTGATTTCGGGAGTTTTATTTGGTGGTTACGGAAGAGCTGACTCGGTCTGTTATATGCAGCCGGTAGGTTGGAAAATTTTCTCTTCTGAGACACCAGTAAGCAATTTTACTGTTCAGGGAAATCTGCTCTGGTATTCAAATGAGGAAGGAGTTTTCTCGTTTGATAAAAGACGTAACACGCTTCAGAGTTACTCAGATTTGGGTGGTATTTCAGCCTCTGATGTCAGCAGTATGACCGTTGATGCCGCAGGACGGGTTTGGATTGGAGGACCTGAAGGGGTTGCGGTCAGAGATGGTGGTTTTAAAGTTTACAACGAACAGAATGGGCTTCCTGCCAGCAACGTGCTCTCTCTTGTGGCACAGACCTCAGGTCCTGTTTGGGTGGGTACAGAAGACGGATTGGCTCAGTACAATAACGGAAACTGGGTGATATTCAAAACTGAGGACGGCTTGGCCAGTAACAGAATTCAGGCTCTGGCAGTTGATAGCAGTGGCTCTGTTTGGGCTGGAACAAATCGTGGAATATCTGTTTATAACGGAAGTAACTGGACCACTTACGATATGAATAACGGCTTATCATGGAATGATACCAGAGCCCTTGCAGTAGACAGCAGGGAAGGCACGGTCTGGGCTGCTGTCGGCGAGAGAGATATTAACTGTTTCAATGGTGAAAACTGGCGCATTTTTATGCAGATTGAACCTGATATTACTTCGATAATGGCAGACACACACAGCAGAATTTGGTTTGGCACCAAAAACGGGTTATTGCGATTCAATGGTCAGGAGTGGATTGATGACTCGGAGAGGTTTGGTTTCCAGGTAGAGCAGGTTTCAGGGATGTATAGGGATAGTCAGGGGAATCTGTGGTATGGAATCGAGTCGGGAGTGCTGAAATTCGATAATCCTTACCCTTTTTAATCGGCATGGTAATTGCGATTATAGACTTCCGCTCTGGGTTTGGAGCTCCCTTTTCAGGATTGTAAAGTTGTTTTAGGCAGTAACTGTAGTTCAAAATTTCCCAAATTTGCAATTTCACTATGCAGGTTTGGGAATTAGTTTTTGCAGGGCCAAAAAAATATTACTGAACAATTTCATCATCTGCTTTTCAGGGAGGAGTTTTATTCGTATGGGAAAGATCAAGATAGCGATTGTGGGGGTAGGTAATTGTACCAGTTCTCTTCTCCAGGGCATAGAGTATTACCGCAACAGAAGTGCTGAGGAGGCTATAGGACTGATGCACTGGGACATCGGTGGGTATTGTCCCGGTGATATCGAAGTTGTTGCGGCTTTCGATATAGACAGACGCAAAGTAGGTATGGATATTAACAGGGCAATTTTTTCCAAACCCAATTCTACCACGGTTTTCTGTCCCGATATGCCCGAGTCAGGAGTGGTGGTTGAGATGGGACAGGTGTTGGACGGGGTTTCAGAGCATATGGCTGACTATGACGAAAATGAGTCATTTCTCATGTGTGAAAATGAACAGCCGGATCAGCAGAAAGTAGTACAGATCCTTAAAAACTCCGGTGCTGAGATGTTGCTTAATTATCTGCCGGTCGGTTCTGAGGAAGCTACAAGATTCTATGCCCAATGTGCTCTGGATGCCGGAATGGGTTTTATAAACAACATTCCCGTCTTTATTGCAAGTGATCCGCAGTGGGCGAAAAAATTTGAAGAGCAGAATTTGCCGATCATTGGAGATGATATCAAGGCTCAGCTGGGCGCAACTATCACTCACCGAACCCTTACTGATCTTTTCAACAAAAGGGGAGTGAAGCTTGAGCGCACATATCAGCTTAATACCGGCGGAAACACCGATTTTCTGAATATGCTTAATAAAAGCAGACTCAAATCAAAAAAAGAGTCCAAAACGGAAGCGGTTCAGGCTGTAACTGCACAGCGACTTACAGACAGAGATATTCATGTGGGACCAAGCGATTACGTTCCCTGGCAAAACGATCAGAAGATATGTTTCATCCGTATGGAAGGAAAAATGTTCGGTGATGTTCCAATGAATCTTGAGTTAAGACTTTCTGTTGAAGATTCGCCCAATTCCGCAGGTGTGGCGATAGATTCTATTCGCTGCTGCAAACTGGCACTTAATGCCCGCAGGGGTGGAGTGCTCAATGCTCCCTCATCATATTTCTGTAAACATCCCCCACGTCAGTGTACCGATGAAGAGGCATACAGAGGAGTTGAGGAGTTTATAAAAGAGTACAATGTGCAACCAACAGAATCAGTTTTACGTGTTTAGAAAACTCAAAAGTTTTTCTAAAGCTGTCTTAACTGATCTATCAGCTCTCTTCTGCTAAAAATATCCCGCATTATTACCGGCCGCTTGGGATTATCCGCCGGAAAAATGGCCAAAAATGGGATGCTGCGTGAACCTAAGTGTTCAAGCAGCTCTCTGGCTTCGGGATTATGGCCTGTTATATCAGCCCGAAGAAGCACTGCATCCTTTTCTGCAAACAGTTTCCGGACCTCCCTGGTTTGAAGAACTGTGATGTCGTTATATCTGCAGTTCATGCACCACGCAGCTGTGAAATTCAGTACAACATTTCTGCCCTCTTCATGCGCAAGGCGAAGCAGTGCTGGAGAGAAATCAACCCAATCATTTCCGTATGAGCCTCCGGATGTTTGCCCGATCACAGCAGATGTAGGCCTTATGAATATTGCTATGCTTGCAGCGCAAATAGAGAGGGTGATTGCTCCGACAAACAGTTTCTTTCTCAAATGTGTACCAAAAGGTGCAAATCTTTTCTGTATCGCTATTGCAAGGGTGAGTGAAGCACACACGGCTACGGTGCCAAGAATCCGTTCAGAAGGTAATCCGATCATCAGATAGATTGAAAATCCAAGGAGCAAAAACCCCATTGCATATTTTACATCCTGCATCCATTTGCCAGGTTTAGGCAGAAGTTTCATTACCCTTCTGCTGGAGGATATAATCACATAGGGAAGGGCCATTCCTACCCCCATAGAGAGAAAAATCACATAAATCACAGATGGCGGCTGAAGAAGCGACCAGGCCAATACTGCTCCAAGAAAAGGTCCGCCGCAGGGGGTCGCTAAAACGGTGGCCATCATGCCTCCAAGAAAATCTCCTGCCATGCCCTTTTTCTGACTTTTCTGATTGAGATTACTAACAGAGGATGGAAGAAGAATTGTATACATATCAAATAAACCGAGTGAAAAGAGGAAGACAAGTATTACAATCGCTGTAAGGATATTGGGGTTCTGGAACTGTTCCCCCCAGGAAAATCCTGCAAACCCGGCAAGTGTAGCCAACAGGAGAAATACAGCGATTATACCACTGGAGAAAACCAGACTTCTGATTATGATCTCCCGTTTGGAGTTTTTGGTGCTTTGGGAAAGGGAGAGGGTTTTCATCCCCAGAAGTGGAAATACACATGGGGTTACGTTAAAAAACACCCCGGCAATAAACGAAAACAGAAGAGCGAGCCAAAGATTGTAATCCTTTTTTTCCTCTGTCGGTCTATAGTTCCACTCAGAAACACCCCCCTCTGCGGTCCCTATCTGACCAAGAAAATCTATGTCATCAATTGGCTGCTCCGGGGCAAAAGGGAGGGTGGACAGGGAATTTTCCGCCAAATCATACCCTACTTCTCTGATCGTGAAGTCCATAGGTTGTAACTTTGGCAAAAAACTGCTGCCCTGCGGAATCGCAGAAAAGGGGGCAAAACTGCTTGCGGGATTGAGTGTTACGGAGAATTTTTCTTCTGCAAACACCGGAATGCAGGATTCCAGGCAAATTAGCCCGTCAATATAGACCTTACTTTCAATGCTCTCTTCCTGTTGCGGTGTAATTACTCCAGCAAAAAGAAAATGCGCCTCTTTCTTGTAGGCCCAAACCCAGTCCCCCACAGGAGGATCGAACCTTGTCGCCTCTTCTTTCCTCAGTTCGCTCCACTCTATTCCATCATGCTGCTCTATGCTGATTTGAAGGGGTTTACCGATTCCCGGTCCCAGTGGATTTGCATAGAGATAGTGTTGGGGGGGGATTTCAACTTCAAGCAAAAGATAGATCGAGTCACCCGCCCTGTATTCTTGTTTATCTGTGGTTAGGGAAAGGGTGATATCCTGAGTGTATACAGCGGACGTAATTAACAACAAGAGAACGAGAGTCTGGATAACGTACAGTTTAATTTTCATGAGAATACACACAAATTCCTAAAAAAACCTGAAATATCTGATTGCCTTATTTATCTTATTATAAGATAGTATGTGATTGACTGTTTGAAAATCATTATCACTCACTTAAAAGTATAATTATTATATCAGTACGGCTGGTACACTGACTTTGAAAAGCTATATTGATGAATTTGACTTTGATTAACATATATTGCAAAAATCTGTAAATTCCCGATATAATATCTTCTCCTGAAAAAATATATTGTTGATATCAGCAGTTTTTAAACGCTTTAGACCATGAGGTGTATTTTGAAAATACGTTCTGCATTAGTTCTTTTGTTGTTTCTGTTTGCGGCTGTGTTTGCAGGTGGTGGTTTTGAACTCGACACACTTGCTGGGTGTGTGGGTAACCCGACAAATACAGATAGAAACAGGCTGAGAATAACAAATTACACCAACCAGCCATTATCAATAAAAGGGTTCAGGGCCAATATCAATGATGCTGTCACTGGTATCAGTGCATGGGACCCCATAGGAGAGCTCCTTGTCATTAACGATGGTAATTTAGTTCCCGGTACAAGACGATGGGAAATCGTGTTTTCCGGGATGGCCAACAATAATCATTTCGCAGCCGCAGGCAGCAGGGGATTTCTGCTCAACCCCCAGAACCTCGCTTGGGATGATGATTATACCCATTGGACGCCTTTTAATCCTCAGTGGCTTGTAAAAATCGGTTCTTTTGGATCCGGAAGGAGTTTTAAGGATATAGATTCCATTTCGCTTGATTCGCTTGCGATTTTGGTGCAGCAGCCCTGGTTTTATGATCCTTCAATATATGTTCCCGATACTTTGCTTGGGGACAGGGGAGGTCCTGCCAGTGCGGGTTTTATAAATACCTGGTATGACCAGGAGGCTGACAGTGCTCTGTGGCAGATACAAATGTGTCACACTGATGCATTTCACCAGAATGGAGAATGGGTTTATTTCAATCCGCTAATAATGGGTCAGCAGCATCCAGAATGGGGCGAAGGTCCCATGTATGCCATGGCACTGGGTATGATTACCGAGTATTTCAATCTCGATTGGATGCTCTGGGCTGCATCAGCTACAAATGAGAGCATGGCTGCAATGGAGAGTGCCAATTTCCTTGGTAACTGGGGTGATGTTAACAATGTGGAGCCCGGAGGGATATCCCGGTATATTGCCTATGACAATGACGTTTCCATGGGACCTAATCACTGGGAAGAGCCAACCTACAGGGATGTTATATGGCCAGGGTTTCCCCAATTTTTCCCTCATGATCCCACTTACGTACACTCTTCCAAATATTCAACCACACCAGGGACCGGAGATTGTGTGGGTAATTCACCACAGATCGCCAATGCAATGCTCATCAATTCTGTATACATTTGGTATACACATGCGCTTCTGTATAACTCCACCTCATTTTATGCCGATTATGCCTTCAGAAATGCCGCAGACCCGGAAATGGCTGCAAAACTTTTCCTGGCTATGTGGAATGGTGGAAGGAATTCAGTAGATCCGTTTCTGGCTGACTTAATGGATGTTCACATGAACAATCCCAATATTCATGGGGAAAATGATATTGGCAATGATTACATAGAACTTGTATACCGAGCTTTGGTTCCTATGCAGGATGGTAGCAGAAAATCTGTTGTAAATGGTGGTGACAAAGAGGTGTTCGATGCACCCATTTCTCTGCGTGAAATAGAGTGGTTTTACTTTGGCGACGGGGGTAATCCTTCTGAAGGGGTTCTCGGAGCGGGTGGAATTTTGCATCATTTCAAATTCGATTATGATCAAAGAGTAGCTATTTGGGACAAGATTCTGCAAGGGTTCAATATTCTCAATAAACAGGGGCCGTTCAGTCAGGATGGCAACATCTCCCTCCGCTATGACTGGCTTGCACTTATGCGCGTGGTGAAGGGTGATCTTGATCTGACCATTCCCACCCCCATAAACGATGAATTTATGACCTGGGTGCAATTGCGCTCTCAGACAAATGTAATTGAGGATTACGGCGGACCTGTAATTGAAAATGAATACCCGTTTTTAAGACAGATCTCCCGTACTGTCCGTAACGATTCCCTGCTTTTGAGATTTGATGTGGAGGATGAGACCTATCTTGATATCGAATCCTCTGCTGTCCTTGAATGGACAAATGATCCGGACTGGGGTAACTGGCGACGGGGCAGACTTGTCGCCGGAGACACTTTGCAGGCGATATATGAAATCGGCTTATCAAAGGAACAGGTTCTCCAGATCGCCCCTGAAGGGCAGAGTGTTACCGCGTGGGTGCGTGGTGCAGACCGCAATCTGAACGCCACGGTTGATACGTTCTCAATATTCTGGGAAGTTCCCAACCGTTTGGTTGTGTTCTATGGGGACACTGCCGGGTATGATCAGAATGCAGAGCTTACCGGTCAGGTAGGTCAGCGGCTTCCGGTGGTGATCAGGGCTCTAAGCGGTGTTGATAACCAGGTTATGACAAACGTAAACTCCACAGTAAGTCTGCAGCTTAGCTCCGGTCTTGTAGCTTACACTGCAGAATCCGAAGGAGAACAAATTTCGCAGATAAATCTCTCATCTGGCCAGGCGCGCATATGGGTAACCGGTGTTACGGCAGTAAATAATGGCAGCATTACAACAGTGCCTCTCGAACATCCTTCTCTACACTCCGGTTCCAGGTCGAGGATATTCTTTGGAACAACAGAAACCAAGATCGACTACGGTGAGGTATACGCTGATAATGGCTATGGGAGAGTCGATAGACTCGAGGTCCATTACAAACAGGACCTCACTCAGGAAACATTGCCCGACTCGGTAGTGCTATACTGGCCTTCTGTTGAATCTGGCCAGAGCAGAATAGCTTTCAGAGAGCATATGACTCTCAATCCTGCGGACAATGCAAACGTTACAGTCCGCTTTGCCGATCCTTTTCCGGAGGAGATCACTACTTTCAGTGGAACTGAAGTGCTGGCGACTCACTTTTTTACAAACCCCCATTCTCCCGGAGCTGCACCAGTAGAAATACCTTTTCCGGTTATCGACAGAGTCGGTCCGTTGATTTCTACCGCTCAGGTGACCGAAGTTTCAGCTCCCGGTATAGATACTCTGATTCTTACTTTCTCAGAACAGCTTGATTTAACTACCCTGACAGGACCCAAACTACTGTTAAAAAAGCAGGGCAGCGGACTTGAGATCCCTTTGACTGTGCAGGATATTTTACCTTCCGGTGGGGAAGTTAAGCTGGTGGTTGATGGCATTGGTGAGAATTCTCCGGTCTCAGGTGACTCTCTCAGATTTAATCCCGGAAGTGGGGTGCGGGATTCCCGGGGTGCGGAAATTAATGATATGAATCGGGCAGTGGTAATTGGCTTGCGTCCTGAAAATGATTTTCTGGTCAAGGTATACGATATACAGGGGCAAAACCGCCGGGATACTGTAACAGTTGGTGAACATGTTGTTTTGAGGGTAAAACCACGTGTTGCCGGGCAGTACGACTTTGACAAGCAGATCGATGACGTGTGGATCGGTCTGCAATCAGGGCATACTCTTTTTGACGCATCAGATCATTCTTCTGCAGTGCACATCCAATCCATTCCAGCATTTGATCATGTGGAAAAGGAGGTGGTGTTCACAAAAGTGCCGTCTGGTGGTGTGGAAGTGATAAGTGCTGCTGATCAGCTGGATAACCCTGCATTTTTTGGCGTCTCGGGAGAAATCGTTATACTTCCGGCAGAACCTGATCGTGTGGTATTCATCGATCCACCTTCAGGGGGTGTATCTGTTATCAACCCTGATCAGCCTCATCTGGTAGCGCTTCAGGTTCTTGACCGGTATGATAATGCCGTAAATCAGCCGGTGCAGATTTCGGTGGAAAGCCTTGAGCCTCAGACCGGCAATATCGGAGGTGATGCACAGAGGTATACCGATAACAACGGGATTGTGCATTTTGATGTGGTCGTAACCGGAGGGGGAAGAGATGACATGTTTACAATCAGAGCAACCCTCCTGCACAATGGCCACACAGATGATGCTCTCTTAAGGGTGGGCAGAGACAGGGACCGGCTCACAATTTTTTATGCTGATACCCTGGAGTACAGTGAGCATACTGAGTTGCGTGGTAATACTGGAGAGAGACTTCCGGTAGTAATACGTGCCATGGGTGGTGAGGATGGCAATCGGATTATAGCGGAAAGAAATAATCGAATACAATTTGAACTCCACGATGGACTCATACTCTTTGGCTCAGAGGATGCTGATGAACCGCTCACAGAAGCAGCCCTGAACTCAGGAGAGCTCAGAGTTTGGATAACCGCAGTAACAGAAGTGGTGAATGGCAGTATAGAGGTATGGCCGGTTGAGGATCAAACTTTACTTTCGGGTGCCCGGGCAGGGGTGTTCTTCGACATGGTTTCTGAACTCATCGAACACGGAGTTGTGTTTGCAGATAACGGTGATGGCCGTGTGGACAGGATGGAAATTTACTATCGCAGGGAACTGGATGTACGGCCCGATTCGATTGAGCTGTTTTGGCCGCAAAGAGACGGAGAGCACAGAAGAGTGGTTTCGGGGGATTATCATCTGAGACTCAATTCTCCGCAACATCTGACTGTGATATTCAGTGATCCCTTTCCAGAAGAAATTACCACCTATAGTGGCAGCAGGGTGCTTGGGACTCATTACTATAACAACCCTTTGACTCCGGATGCTCAGGGAGAGCGCATTCCGTTTACAGTTATTGACAGTGTCGGACCTCTGATAAGTACAGGTCTGGTGTCAGAAAAGTTCAGACCGGGAGTGGATACACTTCTGCTCACTTTTAGTGAGCCGGTAGTACGTGAATCCCTCATTGGACAGACGCTTTTTCTCAGAAAACAGGGAGCTCAGACAGAAATCCCTTTAACTGTGATGCAGGCGATTAGGCTTGGAGATCTGTACAAGCTCATTATTCCGGATATGGGAGAAAATGCACCACGGAAGGGGGATTTTCTCAGATTTCACCCAAGAGGGGGAGTTTTTGATGCCAGGGATGGAGCAGGTGTACACTCTTCAAACCGTCCTGTGCAACTCCGTTTGCGCCCTATTCCTCCCGAGATAGATTCTGCATTCTATTATGATACCAATGCTGATGGTGAGGTTGACAGGGTAGTGGTATGGTTCAATAAAGAGGTGGTACCCCGGAATGTCAGGGCAGTATTTGGCTGGCGGGAAAGCAGAACCGATACTCTCTTCGGTGATGTTTCCCTTTCAGGGGATAACAATTCAGCAAGTTTTGATGTTCGGGGTGTATTTGGTGATGAAACAGCCAATCTGACATCTGGAAGAATGTATGTTTCCCTCACACACTCTGATTACGATCCCGAGTTTGGGATAAGTCAAAGTGGTATATCTGATCGGGCTGCCCCCGTGCTTACTGCTGCAAGCTATCTCCCGGGAAGAGTGCTTGAAAATGGCCGGATTGCTGAAGATACGCTGATTGTCACCTTTACCGAAGATATTCAGGAAACCTCACTGCCTTCAGATCCGTTCAGGTTTATTAGGCACACAAACAGTGTAATGCAGGAATATTCCCTTAATCTTCGATACTACAAAAGAGATGGGCTAAGGTATTATTTCGTTGTGGAGCCGGTTAACCCGGGTGATATCACTCCGCATACCGGGGATTCAATATATATTGCGTATAATGCAGGCCTTGCAGACAGGCTGGGTAATATTCAGGATAATCCCGGCAACAGAAGAGTGTTGTTACAGTCTGAAGAGGCTGAGATCAATTGGAGCTTTGTGATAGGACCAAACCCTTGCAGTAAAACTACTTATTGCAATGAGATGTTTATTAGGATCGACTCTGATCGTCCTGGTGTTGGGGATGATGTTCATCTGAAATTAGATCTGGCCATATATGACAGGCTGGGAAATGTGGTATACCGGGATGAGGTATATGGTATCAGGCCTGGGTTTCAAAAAAGCGTATGGAATCTGAGGAATATGAATCAAAGATCCGTAAGTACTGGGACCTATTTGCTGATAGTAACAGTAACTGAAACAGAAAATGAGAATGTATTGGTCAGAGAAAGAGTTAAATTTGGGGTTGCACGGTAAGATAATTGTATATAAAACGCAAATATGCGGGTCGTGACTGTAGAGTGCTAAGATTGAAAATACTATATCACTCTGGAGCTGGCAGCACAAAGGCAATTGCTGAGATCTTCAACTATAAACTGAGCAGCTTGTTTGTATGTGATATTGAGCAGATAGATCTGGAGTATGAATATAGCAACTTGTTACTGTATGATTTTCTGATATTTGGTTTTCCCACATATCACTGCGAAGCAAGCAGGTCAATGGCAGAATTTCTAAATCAGATGCCTGAGTTATCAGAATCAAAAAGAGCTTTTGTTTTTACAACGTGCGGCCTCTTTTCAGGAAACACATTAAGGGAATTCATTAACGCCTGTAATGACAAAAATATTGTTGTTTGCGGATACAACACATATAAAGCGCCAGCTACAGATGGAGCATTGCTGCTTCCACCCATAAAATTCATGTTTGAATATGGTAAAAATGTGCCCAGGAAAATCCTTAATGATTTGAACTCCATAAATAACATATTGAAGGGTAATGAAAGGTATTCCAAATGTCCCAGGTTTAAACTGTATACAATTTTGAATTTCCCCAATAAATATTTTGGCAAACGCTATAAACACAAATTCAAAATTATTGAGAACAGGTGTGTAAGGTGTGATACTTGTGTGAAAGAGTGTATGCGGAAATGTTGGAAACGGGCAGATGGAGGATTAACCTTCGATATGCATAGCTGCGAATCCTGCCTTAAGTGTATACACCACTGTCCTTCTTCGGCAATTGTATTGACTAAAAACACGGCCAAAAAGAAAAAGATGAACAGCTCGTTTTATGAGCAACAGAAAAATAAGATTTTTCAGGAGATAGAATGAGTATGCCCTCACATATAAAACTCTTTCCAGATGCTTTCAAGGTATATGCCACCATATTGCGGTCAAGTTAAACTCATAGTCCACGCTTTACCTATGCCGCAGAGCCGAAATGCCCGTTTGATAATTTTCCGAAAATGCGTCACATGTCTCTAAATGCAGGATATATTTTGACAAAAGGACTTACCGCACAATATTATGGAAACTGATGTATTAGAATATAGCAGAAGCTAATGAGGGTTTTGTAAGCTGATAAATAATCCGGGAGTGGTTCAAATTGGCTGACATAATTGAGGTTGATTGTTTACAAAAAAGTTTCGGAAGCATCAAAGCGGTAGATGGTGTCTCCTTTACTGTAGAGGAAGGGACACTGTTTTCTTTTCTGGGCCCAAACGGAGCAGGAAAATCAACAAGTATCGCTATACTCTGCACCTTGCTCTGTGCCGACAGTGGTGAAGCACGCATTGCAGGGTATCGGGTGGGTAGTGAAGATAATGCTGTTCGGCGCAATATCGGTGTTGTATTTCAGGACTCACTTCTGGACCCCCTTCTGACTGTAAGTGAAAACTTAACCGCGCGGGCATCATTCTACGGTATCAGAGGACAAGAGCTTAAAAAGCGGTGCAGTACTGTAACTGAGATTCTTGGAATAGGGGAGATTCTCAGGCGTCCCTACAAAGTACTTTCCGGTGGTCAGCGCAGAAGAGTTGATATCGCAAGGGCACTTCTCAACACTCCCAGAATACTGTTCCTTGACGAGCCCACAACCGGCCTTGACCCTCAGACACGAATCAGGGTATGGGAGATTATCAGGGATCTCCAAAAAGAGGAGAAACTGACGGTCTTTCTAACCACTCACTATCTTGAGGAGGCTTCACGGAGCGATGATGTCGCGATCATTGACAACGGAAAAGTTGTTGCAAGGGGTACACCTGATAATCTGCGCCTAAACTACAGTTCCGATAAACTGCTCTTTATTGCAAAAGACAACAGGGTGTTTGAAAAACGAATGCTGGATTGTGGTCTGCCTTTCACAAAAAAGGGCGATACCTACCGGATAGCAGTGAAGGACAGCTCTCATGCAATGTCGGTTCTAAAACAGAATGAGGATATTATGGCTGGTTTTGAGGTGATAAGGGGAAGTATGGATGATGTGTTTATCGCTATCACCGGCCATACTATAAGGGATGAGGGGTAGCTATGGGAGCGATATGGGGGCTGGTGGTCAGAAATCTGAAAGTTTACCTTCGTGACAGAGCTGCAGTATTTTTCTCTTTTTTATCGATGCTTATAATCATTGGTCTTTACGCACTCTTTCTTGGTAAATCTCAGGTTAACTATGTAAAACAGCAGGTTGGCGACATAGAGGGAATACGGTTTCTTGTTGATTCCTGGATAATGGCAGGCCTTCTGGCCGTTAACTCCGTGACTATCGGACTTGGCGCTTTGAGCACCATGGTGCAGGATGGTGAGGGGAGAAGTCTCAATGATTTCCTTGTCGCCCCAATAAGAAGATCCCATATTGTGGCCAGTTATCTAATAGCTTCGTGGTTGATTGGAATCATACTGAACAGCGCCGCATTTATCATCGGTCAGGTGTACATAGTTGCAGGCGGAGGGGAGATACTTTCGTTTGTTCCCGTAATGAAAGTGATCGGACTGTTGTCACTCTGTGTCATATCTTCATCCACCATTATCTTCTTTGTCGCAACATATATGAAAACCATGAATTCATACGGCGCTCTGACCGCGATTCTTGGAACCGTGATCGGGTTTGTTACCGGGGTATATGTTCCGCTGAGTGTCATGCCTCCTGCTGTACAGAAAGCAGCATCTTTTGTGCCTGCTACTCATGGGGCGGCTGCATTGAGACAGGTTTTTATGGATCGGCCTGTTGAGATTGTGTTCGGTGAAAGTCAGCCCGAGCTGATCTCAGGCTTTATGGACACCATGGGGGCAAATCTTTACATCGGGGGGAGTCCGGTTGGTATGACTGCGATGATTGGGGTGTTGCTGCTCTCTGGTCTGCTGTTTCTTTCCCTTTCGGTGATTCGGCTTTCGCGGAGTGGAGCTCAGCGGTAAGCTGCACACGGAGGTTCTCAGGTTTAAACTTAACACTTCTTAATCTTTCGGGAGACTTGATCAATACTGCACATGGTTTGACGAGCTTTGGTGAGCTGCCTAGGACGGCACCGATTCCCGTACAGGCTCTCCCGCAGGATGCGCATTGGCGTCAATTTAAGGGCTGCGCGAAGACGCTCTGACCCTTTGAGGGTACTGGACGCTTAAGAAAATGTCACCTTCCAGGCAATCTGTCGCGTTTTACTCAAGCAGTTTACGCAAACACGGCATACCCACTTATTCTGTTTTGAGTAAAAAAATCTCATTTGGAGCTTGAAACTACATATTTTATACATTGACACAGTAAGCCTATTAGTTTAACATTAAGAAGTTTGGGAAAAATCTCCGGTAATATTTTTATTTCAGGAGGATGTTATGTCTAAAAAGGTCGTTGTCTGTTTTGGTTGTGTTTCTTCTGCCACTGTGTCTGACAGCTTCGCAGAAACCAGCCGGGGAGATTACTGTAATTATTGGGTTTGCTCAGATGCAAGGAAGTAAAGAGGGGCCCTGGGGGGCCGCTAAGGGTAGGGATGAATGTATATGAGAACAATATTATAAAAACAGATCAGGAGTGCACGGTAGAGATCACCTGCTTCAACGGAGGGGTCACCAGAATTACTGAATCTTCAACGGTGAAGATTTTTGGATCCGAAAAAGGAGATAGCAGAAGGTCTGGAGCATCGGTTATTGCCTGAAAGGTGTGGGCAAACATGCGGGCAGTAGTTGTTTCTGACAAGGAATCGGTGATTGTACAAACCCCAACCGCAACAGCCGGGATCAGAGGGAGTGTTTTCAGAGTTGATGTGGAAAATGACTCCTCAACGGATGTTTTGGTGTATCAGGGGACTGTGGTTGTTAGGCCTGAAGCTTTGAATCAGAGAGATGCAGGGCGTAGGCAAACGGGAAAAAGGCAGGAACTTGAAGGCCCGGAAGGGATTGAGGGACCAAGGGAGGTTACTCTTGAAGATTGGATTACAATTGTAGCCGGACAGCAGCTGAGGGTAGACAGGTCTGGAAGTTTCAGCGCCTGGCATTTTGACAGAAAAAGAGATGCCGAAAATAGGTGGGTAAACTATAACACGTGATGCAGCCCTAAATTTGGGTGATTATTAATACCGGGCATTACACCGGGTGCTTTTTTTGAGGAACATTTTCAGGAGTGAATATGATTTTTCGTCGTCTGATCATCTCTTCGGTTTTGTTGTTTTCTTTGGCATCGTATAATTCACCTGTGGCTAATGTGTCAAGTCAGAGGGGTAGTATAGATTGGCAAAACAGAATTCTTACTGTGACCGGGATTGGAGCCCCGCCTGCCGATGGCCCGGATGCGTCTAAAAGACCAAATGCCATAAGAGCCGCTCAGGTAACTGCGATGCGGGATGCTCTGGAAATTTTGAAGGGAGTTTCTCTTACTTATGACAGTGACCTGGTCAAATCCCAGATCGAGGGGTACATTGAAAATTTTGAGCAAAATGGTAATGCCCGGTATATGTCAGATGGAACCGTTGAGATTACATATAATATCCCTCTTCAGGGGAGAAACCTAGATTTGCTTCTCCCCGACAATGTCAAAGATATCCCGCAAATCAGATTAGCCGAAGAGGGGGTTACTCCTTTGGTAACCGGGGTGATTGTGGATTGCAGGGAACTTGAAATAGTTCACTCGGTTTTACCGATGCTCTTCGATGAATCGGGTAGTGTTGTATACGGACCACAATATGTAAGCCGTCAATGGGCTTTAAAATGGGGTACAGCAGGGTTCGCTTCAGATTTGGATGAGGCAAAAGCAATGGTTGAGAGAATCGGTCAAAACCCTGTTGTGGTAAGAGGTATATCAACTGCAGGCATAGAAAAAACCGGTGCTACTATTTCAAACGAAGATGCTGCTATAGTACTTGGGTTTCAGAGAAATCTTCCTGTACTTAATCAGTGTCGTATAATATTTGTTACAGATTAGATCGCTTGCATTGAAGTAAGCTATTGGAATAAATAACCGGAGTAATAAATACACAGGAGAATGGTGTTATGGGTAAGTTGAAAATCTTTTTGTTTGTTCTGGTGTTTATGATGTCACTTGCGGCATCAGCTGAGGAGGCGGTGACTGTTGAGGCTGAAGGGATTGGCAGAAACAGGGCTGAGGCAGTACTTAATGCTCAGAGAGCTGCGGTTGAAACCGGTATCGGAACAATAATTCAGTCAGAAACAGAAATACGTAATTTTATGGTGAACCGGGATGTTGTGCTTACCCGCACGGTTGGGGCTGTGAGGTCCTATGAGATCTTGTCTGAGAGCGGCACAGAAGTGGATGGGAATATTACCGTGAAGATAAGGGCCACAGTATCCAAATCCCAGATCAGGGATGATTTGGCAGCACTTCAGATTCTCTTAGAGACAATGGATAAGCCCAGAGTGATGGTAATGATTCAGGAGAGCAATATGGAAGACAATTCTCCGGGACAGATTGCTGAAACTGAGATATTGAACTTCCTTTCCGAAAAAGGGTTTAATCTTATAGATCCCGGTGTTGTTCAGCAGCTTAAACAACATGAGAAAGCAATGCAGGCTCTTGAAGGAAATACTGCTGCAGCGGCTGTGATCGGTGCAGAAGCTGGAGCTGACATGATTATTGTTGGAAGTGCGGTAAGTCGGGCTGCAGAGGGAGTAAGTGTTAATCTTGGTGGGATGGTTTCCTGTCAGGCAGATGTTTCAATAAGAGTGGTTGTGTGTGCAACGGCAAGTGTGGTCACAGCTAAAAGTGAACAGTCTGCAGCTGTACATGTCAGTGCTCAGTCTGGCGGAGCAAGAGCCATAGCTCAGGCTGCACGTAAGGTTATGGATACCTACATTCTTGACAGAATAGTCTCCTCCTGGCAGGATGCAATAAATAATGGTTTACCTCTTAGAGTTGTGGTCAGTGATGTGAACTCTTTCAGTGCCACCAACACCATCATCAGAAATTTAAGAGAGGTCAGTGGAGTAGTAAATGTTACAAACCGGGGATGGAATCAGGGGACTGGGTTAATGGAGCTGGAGGTTGTATACAAAGGTAATACTTACGGACTCTGCGAAATAGTTGATGGTATGGTAATGGCCGACCGGTCATCTCTTATGGTTACCGGGGTAACTGCAAATGGTGCAAGGCTTGCCTATAGAGCAGCATCACAATGATACAGCAAAAGTAATCTGAACCGTAAACAATATTGAGTAAGTCATCAAAGGCACTGTAACAGTATTACAGTGCCTTTGGCATATATGGTAGGAGGAGGTGATCTGTTGGTTGGTACAGATGTTGCCTTTTCTTTATTCATATATACAGTGCAATCAGAAAAATGCAGGAGTGGCTCTATGGTTGTAGTAACCGATGTAATGAGTCAGATAGGTTCCAGATTAGCGGTTAATCTGATCCAGAGAGGTGAAACGGTAAGAGGTATTGATGAATCCAGGCAGCATATGGCTTACCTCATAAGCGAAGGTGTACACGCTGCTATGGGGGATATTGCTGATCCGGCTTTTCTTCAAAGCACACTTAAAGATGCTCATTCCCTATTTCTTATATATCCGCTGCGCTCTCAAATGGAAAACTTCCGCAAAACATTCAGTGATATTACTCATTCTGTAATAAAAAGCGTAAGAGATGTCCCGCTAAGAAATATTTACCTTCTCTCAACTATGGGGGCTGATGATGAGGAGGAAGCAGGATTTCTGTATGCCTTCAAACAAGTTGAGGAGCAGCTTGAAATTCTCAATTTAGAAAATCTCATAACTTTCAGGGGCGGGTATTTTATGGATCATATTCTGGCCAAAATACCTTTAGTAAAACATCGCAATATGCTGGCTGATTGTATAGATGGCAACGCTGAGTTATACCTTAGCCATCCCCGGGATATTGCTGCATCAATGGCACAAATACACGCCGGGAAATCACATTTCGGACGGTCTAAGGTTGAACTCTACAGCGATAAACTGACAATGAGGCAGGTAACAAAAATTATCGGTGATGCCATAGATGAACCTGAGCTGATATATCAGACCGCGTCTGACAAGGAAATGAGGGAGTATTATCTTCAGACAGGATATTCAATCTCAATGGCAAATTGTCTTATTGAAACAGCTCACGGCATAAGCAGGGGGGCTGTTTCACCTTCACTGATCGACCCTTCAACTCCAAACTGTTCGACAAAATTCACTGAGTTTGCAAGAAAAACATTCGCTACTCTGTATAGAAGCTCCACCTGTATGTAGAAAACATAAAAAAAGCCGCTCACTTTGAAAAGCAAGCGGCTGACAAAGCATAGAAAGCCCTTTTTTACAAAACGTAGCCTGATGGGATTTTCATTTTCTTTGGAACACAAATCAAACCATCACGAATTATGATACCGTCACGTTCACCGTTCTGGATATTTTCTACATTTGTAAGTCTGACATTGTCTCCGATCACCACATCCTTATCTATAATGGCATTTTCTATGTGGCAATTTTCTCCGATACCAAGAGTGTTTTTACCAACATCATACTGATCGGCACCCATCAGAATAACTCTGTTTAATTTGCTGCCCTTGCGTATTATGGAACGCACTCCAATGATACAATCCTTCAGGGTCGCTTCTTCAATTATCGAGCCTTCACTTACAACTGATGTATCGATCGTTGAGCCGCTGACTTTTGCTGCAGGTAGAAATCTTGCATGTGTAAAAATTGGCTTGTTTTCATCATAGAAGTTAAAGGGAGGCTTGGGTGCTGTTAAGCTCATATGTGAATCAAAGAAAGCTTTTATCGTACCGATATCTTCCCAGTACCCGGAGAATGGATATGCGTAGACATTATAGTTGGTGATTGCAGCAGGGATTATCTGCTTGCCGAAATCGTCAAAGTCGTATTTTTCCAGAATGTCAATAAGCACATCTCTGTTAAAAATGTAAATACCCATTGATCCTACATGTGTACGCTCTTCATCCTGGGGGTTTTCTTTTTTGGGTCTTAAGTTTGCAGGAAGCTCAAAATCATCTATGATCTGATCCTCTTTTGGCTTCTCGATGAAATCCAAAACCTTGTATTGTGAATCCATCTTCATAATACCAAGTTCACTTACTTTTGATCTTTCGACCGGAACAACGCTCAGAGAAAGATCTGCATTGTTATCTTTGTGAAACTTTAAAAAATCGGTAAAATCCATTTTGTATAGGTGGTCACCGGACAGAAGCAGAATGGTATCTCCGGCGTTGGTGAAATTAGTAAGGTTTTTCCTTACTGCATCAGCTGTTCCCTGGTACCACCCCTTGTTATCCAAAGTCTGTGAAGCGGCAAGAATCGAAACAAAGCCTTTGGAAAAATTATCCATCCTGTAAGTCTGAAAGATATGTCTGTGAAGAGATTCTGATGCAAACTGTGTGAGAATCCAGATTTGACGTATGCCGTGATGGAGACAGTTGCTGATTGGAATGTCAATCAGTCTGAATTTTCCCCCTATTGGAACTGCTGGCTTGGAGCGTGCTTCAGTTAAAGGATGTAAACGTCTTCCCTGTCCACCTGCGAGAATGATTGAAGTGACATTACCTGACATAGATAATCCTTTTGTGGGAGTTTTAGTTTAAGCTCAGCTAGTGCTGAACACGTTATTCTTTAAAGAGAAGGAAATAAATAGGCAAAAAGATAATATACGAAAGTATACAGGGAAGCGAAAGGAAAATAGGAAAAATGATGAAATCTGCACTAAATTGAGCAAATTAAGGTTATATGATCTGCTTCGGTTTCTGCCACACAGGGGTAGAGCGGATTATGGGAAGAGAAGAATTCCCTGCTCTCACAATAAACTGATTACAAGGAGCGAAATATGAGTGAATAAACCTGGAGGTAATGTATGGATAAAAGAATGATTATCCCTGATGAGATCTCATTGGACCTGTATCTGAAAGATATAAGCAAGAATGAGGCTCTGTCAGCGGAAGAAGAAGCACGTCTGGCGGTTCTGATAAAAAAAGGGGATAAAAAAGCACTGGAAAAACTAATCAAGGCAAACCTTAGATTTGTGGTCAGTGTAGCCCGTAACTATCAGAATCAGGGCTTGCCCCTTGGGGAGCTTATAAGTGAAGGTAATCTTGGATTGATTCAGGCTGCAAAAAGGTTTGATGAAACACGGAATTTCAAATTCATCTCATATGCTGTATGGTGGATCCGGCAGGCTATTCTTCGCGCCCTGGCAGATCGGTCCCGTATCACGCGTGTTCCGCTCAATCGCATCGGTGTAATTCATAAAGTAGGAAAAACTCAAGCAAGACTTGAGCAGAAGTATCGTCGCATTCCGTCAATTCAAGAGATTGCTGATGAATTGGGACTTCAGGAGAGTGAAATATTGGCGATTCAAAAGATCGGTAACCGGTATCTTTCGCTTGATACCCCGGTTCAGGCTGATGACAGTTCTGTTTTAATTGATCTGCTTCAGGATGAAAATCAGGAGATGCCTGATAGCAGATTGACCGAACTCTCAGTACAGCATGGTGTAAACCGTATACTTGACACACTCACTGAGAGAGAAAAAAGTGTGCTGAAACTTTATTTCGGCGTTGGTGAGGACACCCCTCATACATTGGATGAGATTGGCCGCAGACTCCACCTGACCCGTGAAAGGGTACGTCAGATAAAGGAAAAAGCTATCCATCGTCTGAAAACATCTGTAAAAAATCGTACATTGGTGACTTATAATGATTAACAGAGAATAGTATACTCAAAACGGAAGTCCCAATGACAGATGAAATCTGCCTGGAAATATAATTTCAGGAAAGAATGGCACTGCAAAATCGAGTCGTGTCAGCCCTATCGGAAGCGCGACTCTTAAACCTGCTCCTGCTGACCATCGCAGAGTCTCCATACTGAAATCATCGACCGATGACCACACATTTCCCGCATCGACGAAAACCGCAGCAGATAAACCCTGGGTTACACTATACTCAATCTCTGCCAGATTCAGTATAACAATAAAATTTCCACCACGCAAAAATTCATCATCATCCAATGGGGTGACTTCTTCCAGTAAGTAGCCTCTTACATCTCTTATTGGAGTTTCTCCTGCTCTGAACCTTTCCCGCGGCGGAACCGTGACGTTATCTCCGTAGGGAAATGCATATCCGGTCAGGAGTGCAGAGGAGAATGTAAGACGCTCCGCAATGGGGTAGTAACATCTGATGTCAAACTGCAGTTTTACATATTGATTTCCAAAGCCGCTTAAACCAGCAACTTCAGCTTGAATAAATGTAAGGCTTGAGAAGCCTGGATTAATGAGTTCATACCTGGTATCATAAGTTAAGGCTGCGGCTATAACATGATTTGGACTGATCGGCATTAGCGGAAAAAGTTGATCAGGCGGAGGTTCAACAGTCCATTCAGTGCGTTCGATTCGGGTCCAGAAATTGTACATTAGATTGGGTGTTACCTGGGTTCTGAAAGCAATTATGCCACCTTCAAAATCGCCACTGAATTCCTCCTCTCTTCTGCGCTCGGCATAAACTGAAAAATCGGCCCATACAGGATAGGACATAAACCAAGGCCAGGAATAGGTGAGTTGTACATTTCTTATACGCTGTGAAGCACGCCCTAAAAGAGAAAGTCTGTGCCCCCTGCCAATTATGTTACGGTATGATGCTATTAAGCTGGAATGGAATTTCTCTTCTGTATCGTATCCGAAGCCTGCCTGTGCGGATGCAAACGGAGCTTCCCTTATATCAACTGTGACCGCCACAACAGCAGTACACAAATCTGGCCTGTTGAGTGATGTGTCGGGTATAATTCTGATCACATTAAACAGGGCTGTGGAGTATGTTCTGCGAATAGACTCGATTATCTCTGAGGAGGTCAGAACAGTTCCTTTTTTAAAAGTAAGCTCCCGCCTTACTACATTTGTATCCACCCTTTTTAATCCGGTAATAAAAATTTCATCTACTATTATGATCGGTCCTTCGGAAATCGTATGAGTGATAATTGCAGTGGTGTCTTGTTTATCGATTGTTTGCCGAGATTCAACACGAGCCTGAAGATATCCTTTTGCCCGCAAGCTGTCGCGTATCGTACGTGCGTCATTATAGACGCCAAGTGTGTCCAGTGGCATTTGGGGGCGAAGAGAGATGATCGAGTACACTTCCGGCAGGCTTAGGACATCTGAATTCTTAATAATAACAGAGTCGATCAGCACTAATGGGCCTTCATCGATATTCAGTGTTATATTAACGCTCATCGTGGCAGTATCGCGTTCGATATCGTAAATGGAGACAGTGACAAAGGGATAGCCGCGGGTTTTGTAAACGAGTTCTATGTTGTTTATGTCTCTGTCAAGTTTGCTGAAACTGTACTCCTCTCTTAAGAGAAAGCGCGGGGGAGTTGTGTTCATATTTGCTAGCAGTTCTTCATCAGATATTGCCTGGTTACCCCTGAATTCTACATCCCCCACATTCCACCTCTGCTCTGCTTTAATGGGAAGGGGTAGCAGGGAATTAAAGCAGAGAAATACTGTAAGGAAAATTGTCTGCTTCACATCTATCTCCTCATATACAACCAAAACTCAATATTGCCTTCGCCCTGAGTTGTCAGGGATCCGGCTGTATAGAAAAATGGAGTGATCCGGTAGTGGATTCTTGCACCCTGAATGTTAGGCTGCGCTATGTGAATCAGGTAGGTGATAAATATCCGCTCATTGAATCTCTCCATTAATGTCAGTCGTGGCCCATCTTCTTCTGTAAGTTCGAAAAAATTTCCGCTGATATCTGCATTTGTTAAATTAAACCACTCCCTTATTCTCCAGGCAACAGCTGCGCCAGTGTAGATACTTATTATTTCATCCGGCTCAGTTATAAATCCGGGAAGTGCTGTTATGGTACCCGTAGTCAATAGATTAACGATCTGTTCTTCCTCAAGTGGAGGATAACTGGAGAGAGCAAACTCCGGTTCCAATGCACTTCCTGTCAATGCAAGACTGATAGAATAGTCCCGCTGATCATCAAATAGGAAAGCCCTTATGGAAGTGGTTGCCCTGACATCTATAAGCGGGTCGACCATCGCGGGCTGGAACCTGCGAATGAAGCCGTCCCTGAGTTCAAACTCTCTTTCGATATACTTTATTCTCGCAACCGCCAAACGAAACTCTCCGTTAATCTGAGGATCAAGAGGTGTGCCATCAATCAGAAATCTTCCGTCCAGCAAAAATCTGCCAAGGTTTGTTTTGATTATAAGGTTGCGGTTAATATGGAGGTCAAAGTTCAGATCCGCATTTTCAAGAAATGCGGGCGGGTCGATGGTAGGCCTTATAGCTACGGCTCTGATCATATCGATAAGTTCGAGCAACTCTATATACTGATAAAACCTTGTTTCGTCCAGTATGATCATTCCTGACAGTGAGTCGATTCTGTTTTCTTTTCCCGTTATTTTGAAATCAAATTTCTGAAATCCAATATCGAGCATATTGTTCAGCTCAAACCTGATTCTTTCTCCTGTTAAACTAATGTCAATCGAATCTATTCCGTTTTCGTCAAATGTAACACTACCATCTAAAGAGAACCCACCGTTTAAACTCCCGGTGCCTTCAATAGTAAACTCGTTTTGGCTCATCTTCAACTCTGCATTAATCGGCCCTATTTCTCTGTTGATTGCATCAGGTTCAAGAAACAGTGTATCTATACTTACAAACCCGTCAAAATTATAGTTGTCTTCAATGATTACTTCACCCTTTCCGTTAAGCTTGCCGGAGGTGATTGTAACCCCAGGGATAAAGGGAGATAAAAACTGCAGAGCTATGTTTTTTAAGTCGAAATTCAGTTCGAGTCCATACAGGGGCGGTTTGTCATTTACAGGAAAAAAAGGAAATGATGCATTGGCTGAAAGGTATCCCTCATCGGGAAACTTCATTGTTAACGTGTCAACAACTGCCCTCTCTTTTGTTATAACCGTTGCAGATGTATCGAAGTATGCTTGTAAACCTCTGTAGGTTATGGGTGCTCTTGAGGTGTATATGCTTATCTTTGGGGCTTCAATTGTTCCGTCAAAAAACATCGTAACCTCAAGTGTGTCTATTCTTATTTGTTCGTCTCTGAAGAGTATGCTGTCAACAGCAATCACAGACCCACCCTGCAGTTTCCATGTACAATTTTCCTTCTGAGCAAATCCATCAAGATCAAGGCTCATATCTGATTCGAGGTAAGGGATAAATTGATCAAGAAAAGGCCCAAGGGAGAATTTTTCCGTGTGGATGCTCACATTTGCCCCATCCTGTATGGGATTTTCAAAATCGTATCGTACAGGGAGATTAAAGAGAATAATCATTTCATTATCGTCGGGTAAATCTGTGCCGGTGACATGTACTACGTTCTTTCCTTCTAAGGTGTCCTCCTGAAGAGTTATGCTCCCTCTAAGCTGCGCATAAAAATCGTTTGAAATGTTTTGCACAAGAGAATAGTTCATATCCCCGGTTGGTGAATGCAGCGTTCCGTTCAGGGTAAGTTCCATATCAAAAACTCCCTCAGTCGGAGGTAGCTGTGTCAACCCGATGAATGGGGCGGTATGTAAATTTACCACAGAAACTGATCCGCTGATAGAATCATCAGACAAACTACCCAGGATATCAATTTCCCCTATGGCCTGCTGAAGATGAAAAAGCGAAACACCCAGAGCTAAGCGGTAATCTTTTTGGTCAAAATCCACCCCACCCTGACCTTGAAGTGAAAAATCGGCTATTTGCATACCGTATTGATCCAGAATAAGCGAGTTATCATGATAGCTGAGCTCTGCAGTGAATCGATCTATACGGTAGTTTTCATACCGGAAATTATCTGCATCTATAACAGCCGCCCCCCTTAACATTCCGATAGTGCCTTCAACCGAGATTTCTGCCCTGAAATCACCAGATATATCGGGAGGCAGAGGTTCTACCTTGTCGAGTTGTGCCCTGAGTTTTATAAGGGAGCTAAGGAGTGTGAATGTGTCCTGACGGTATGAGATATCCGCACTCAGGGAATCAATCTGTATGCCTTGCCAGAAAAGGTTGGGAGAATTCAATGAGAGAGTAAACTCCGGTTGTGTTGGCGGACCATTAAATATCCCATTTACGGTTATTATGCCCTCAATGGGGGGAGTGATAAAAAGGGAACTTATAAGCTCTGTGTTTGTGAGCTCACCCTCTATTTCCCCTTCCACAAGATCGTAAAAAAAATCCCCTCTTCCCTGGAAATAATTACCACTTCCGGTAACTGCATCTAATCGCCATTGGTGACCGGTGAGTAAAAATGAGAGATCAAAAGGTTCCTGTCGATAGGGGGCAGGAAGATTAAAAGATTTTGCAATGGCCACGGTGTCGGGATTTGTAAAATCAGCCCCGTTGCCCGATACTTTTAAGAATCCGTCGGACCAAACCGGGCTTAGAGGCAAAAAAATTCCTAATCGGCCGAGGATCTCTGTTATTCCGATTTGACTTAGAAAAGCCTCCAGCTCATAGTTTTCAACTGCAACGAACTGATCGGGGTTTCTGTCAAAAAGCAATTTAGCTGTAGCACTGATATTGCCAGCTTCGGATTCAAATGTCAGATCACTTCTGAGAGAGTCGGGGATGGAGTAGGTACTCCTTACGATAAAACTGTCTACACTAAACCCTTCCAGTACAAGATTTTCTGAAAACAGATTTATATCTCCAAATGGGGAGAGCTGAGGACCATTTGCTGAGAGCTCCAGATTCATTCTGCCACCCAGATCAACGGTGTTGCCGTTAAAATCGGGTGGCACATCGTTTATGGGAACCGATATAAGGGCGAAAAGATCCCAGTATTGCCGGGGTTCAAGGGGTATATCTCCACCCAGTTCAAAGGAGGCGGAATCAGATTTTATGAAGAGCCGATTGATCGTGAGTGGCAGATCCTGAACCAGATGCGCAGATGTAAAAAGGGAATCTATAGGGCCCTGAAACTGAGGTGACGCGAAAAAGCCCTCATCTGCACTAAGTGTTGCGGAGATTGTGTCGGTTTTTATACTGAGAACAGATGACAATGACAGTTGAGCGGAAATCTCTGTAGCCAGATCGTTAATCTGTAGGGAGAACTCTTCTGCCTCAAACCGGTCTATGGTGAAATTCCATTCACCATTTTCGGGTGCAGGTTCCAGATCCTCACGTGGTAACAGAGGGAAGTGGAGTTTTTCATCTCTGTCTCTGAATGCTGATGCGATACCCTGGTTTATGGATATTTCATTTATGTTTATGTGCCTGAAAAGAAGTGAGGGGAGGAAGTAGGAGATATGCAGCTGGCGGATGAAGAGTGTGTCCCCAAGCGGTTTTCCTGTTCCGCCGCGTATGCCTTCGAGGGTAATAAAGGTGAAGATGTTGGTGTTGAAATCTTCGATATAGATATCGCCCTCGATTTGCTGATTTATCTGTTCCTGGGCTATGTCCAGAATTTCTCTTCGGATCCATGGCACAGAGAGCAAAAAGAAGATCAGAAGAACTATTCCTCCCAGACTCAGGGCAAAATAAACAATGATTCTTGTCATAACGTTGGTTGCACGCATAGTGGGCGAAGCTCCTCAATCCAGCCCTTATCCATGAACCTTTTAACGCAATAAATGTGCCTCTGAGCTAACCGTCTTCTCTGCTGTTGTAGATTATGCCCCCTGATCGTGAATATTCTCTAAGTACCTCTGAAGCTTCTTTTCTGCATATATCCACCTCCACTTCTATTCCCCTTCTCTGAAGCTGCTCTATCCAGTCATCGTACTTTGCGCCTTCATCAAACCCCACATCCCTTGCATCCTCATCCCTTGCTCCGCACACCACTCCCTTTACACCAGACCAGGGAATTGCTCCAAGGCACATTGCACAGGGTGCAGTGCTTGTGACAAGTTGGAGAAATGGCATTTCTGAGCTGCCAAGGTCAAATGTGTTGTAGAAGTTCTGTGCCTGAGTGATCGCGATGATCTCTGCATGAGCAATCGAAAAGTTTGTACAGGTAACCATGTTTATACCAGCACTTACAAGCTCCCCGGAGTGATTGTTGTAAATTGCAGCAGCAAACGGTCCCCCTGTTTTCTTTTGGATGTTTTTTCGTGCCAGCTCAATCACCAGCTCCATGCGCTCCTCAACAGTAGCAAGGGTGGTAGTTCTGTCCCGAAGAAAATCCTCAAGCCAGGGAGGAAAAACAATAGAAATATTTTTTGTGAAAATTTTCGACATGGTTTTCTCCAGTTAGTCCTTACCACTTTTCCTGGTGAATTTTACCAAACTCAAGACTGTCCTCAGAGTGAGCCGCCTTTGTTTCTGCCGGATCGCCAATACTGATGATTGCGTCTACCTTTATATGGGGTGGAATCGACAGCACATTTCGTATATGCTCCTCAGAGGAGGTGTTGTTGTCTTTTTGGCGGTTTCTTATCTGTATCCAGCAACTTCCAAGCCCTCTTGACTGAGCCTCCATCTGAAGGAGAATAGCACAGATCGAACAATCTTCAACCCAAACATCACTGCGGGTTTCATCTGCGCATATCACTACTCCCAGTGCGGCATGCTTTAAAAAAGATGACCCATGCTCCTTACTTTCAGAAAGGGCACAGAGCAGGGAGCGGTCCTGAACAAAAATAAACTCCCATGGATTGATACTTCTGGAGGAGGGGGAGCGAAGCAATACCTCTTTGAAAGCCTCAAGCGTAGCCGGATCGACTTTTTTTTCACTGTAAGCGCGGATACTTCTTCTGGTACGCAGCAAATCTAGCATTGTTTTCTCCTGCTGTTTAGATTACAAAAATTGGTGTATTATGAATTTTTCTTATATCTAAAATAAAAGATGCAGGCAGGGGAAGGGAGAGACTGTCTCAAAACTAAAAGGATAAGAAGAGTGTGGGCGGCTGCCGGGACAACACCGATTCTTTTACAGGCTTGTCATAATTCTTCCCCGGTGCCTCATTTATATCCCGGGCTTCACGTTGAGATTTGCAGGGCACAGGGCGTTAAAGAAAGCGCCACCTTTCACACAATCTGTAGTATTGTTTGGATGTCAATGTCTGTAAAACCTTGGCATTCTGCAAATCTTTGGGAAGAGAGTTGCCGGGGGCATTATCAGCATATGTAAAAATTACTCTTTCATCCATTCAAATAGCTTATAGTGATCCCCGTTCATCTGAAGCGATTCATAGACCTTTTGGGCTTTCTGGTTTGTTCTGTCAACATATAAGCGTATCCCCTTCAACTCATCTTTGGATATGACGTTCTCTTTTATGTGTTTGTAAAGTGAGCTGAAGATACCCTGCCGTCGGAATTGTTCAATCACATAAACCGAGTGGATCCAAACCACATCTCCATTACGCCAGTCGCTCCACTCTGTGACGGTTAGTGCTGATGCAACGGGTCTGTTATCATTCTCGGCTATATAATATACCCCTTTAGCTCTGTCATCAAAAACAGCTTTGACACCACTAAGAACCGTTGGGTAATCCAGCTTGACAGACTCTGTTTCCCATGCCAGTTTGAGCTGGAACAGAGCTATGTGTTCAATCTCTTCCGGGGTTGCTTCACGTATTGTAATCATAGGGTGTTTCCGGTGGTTATCTGATTTAAAATTGAATTCTGGAGAAAAGAGGGAAGTGGCGGACGAAACCGTGTCACCCGTTTCGTCCGCTGTAATAATGAAGTTTACAAACTGTTGCCAAAATCTTTCTTGAACTTTGCCACAAGCTCGTTTGGCCAGTCACCGATTGCTTTTAGTCTTCCCACAAAGAAACGTAACACTTTTGGTTCGTCCACAAAGGTGAGACCACCGATAAGTTTTCTGTTATCATAGAGCCAAAGCAGTCTGTCCTCGACATACTTTATCTGTGAGAGAGTGAAAACTCTTCTTGGCAACGCTAGGCGCAGCAGTTCCATATCTGCCGGTACATCGTTTCCATCCTTGTCACGGTCGGTTGATATTGTTCCCCTTTCCATTCCACGTATACCGGAAATGATATAGAGCGCTCCGGCAAGTGCTCCGCCCGGATAGTGGATTTGAGGGATATGTGAGAGGAATGACTTTGCATCTACATGACATCCAAGACCACCGGGAGGAGTTACTACAGGGATTCCCTGTGAGTCAAGCCGGTTTACCAGGTGTCTGATGAACGAGGGAGACTGTGAGATAACCGAGTCGTCAAGAGTTTCTCTTAATCCTACAGTCATCGCTTCCATTTCCCTGACAGACATTCCACCATAGGTAAGAAAACCCTCGAAAAGTGGTATGAGGTCGCGCATTTTCAGGTAAAGATCGTAATTGCTTGTTGCAATTCCTCCACCGCGGGTTGAGCTTACCTTGCGGCTTGAGAAATAGATTATATCCGCATAGCTGCACATCTCCACCAGTATGCTTTTAATGCTTGCATTTCTGTACTCTTTTTCCCTCTGTTTGATAAAGTAGGCATTTTCACCTATAAGGCTCACGTCAAGAACAAGCATTATACCGCTTTCCTTAGCCACCTTGCTGACTTCGCGAAGATTGCTCATTGAGAAAGGCTGTCCTCCAATAAGGTTGGTTGAAGCTTCCATTCTTATGTAGGGGATCTTCTCCTTACCGAATTGGCTAATGAGGTTGCGGAGTTTATTTATGTCGAGATTGCCCTTGAACGGGAAGTCACTTTTAATCTTCAGTGCTTCATCTGTGAAAATTTCCTTAATCTCTCCGCCTGCAAATTCTATATGGGCCTTTGTTGTGGTGAAATGATAGTTCATCGGAACAACCGATTCCTCCTTAACAAATACTTTTGAAATAATATGCTCTGCGGCTCTTCCCTGGTGAGCGGGGAGGAAATACTCTTTACCGAAAACCTCCTTAACAGCTTCATGAAGTTTGGTAAAACTTTCTGAGCCCGCGTATGCATCATCGGCAATCATCATTGAGGAAAGCTGCTGGTCGCTCATCGCATTGGTGCCGCTGTCCGTCAGCATGTCAAGGTAGACATCTCTGTTCTGGAGCAAAAAAGTGTTATAACCGGCATCTTCAATTGCCGCGAGTCTCTCTTCTACCGGCAGGAGTCGTAATTTCTGAACGATACGCACCTTGTGCATTTCAAGAGGGAGGTTCTCACCTTTATAAAATTTAATATCGATTTTGGACGGCTCATGTTTCTCCATTCAATGGCTCCTTTGCTCTGATAAAGAATGAACTGGTTAATTAATAATCTCTAAGTTATCATTCACACCTATTTAAGCACTTAAAAAACGACAGCTGCTGGAGAGTTGGTTAGAAAGAGATTGGCCAGTTTGTTCTGAAGTGCCGGAAAAAACCCTTGTCTTTTGTTCTCGCCTTAGCCGTAGAAAGAAGTGGTAATTTAGTAATATAAGTTTAAGATTATAATTGTCAAAAAAAAATTATATATATAGATCGACGCAAAACTTCTGTGCGTGGCATGATTGTTGAAAGATGGGTTGGGAAAGAAGAGGCTCTGTGGGTTTTAATCAAGATCAAAGAGGGGGTTGGGTAGTTGGGAAAAAAACAACTTGACTAAGTTGCTCAACTTGGTTATATTTGAATTGTGACTCATTTGGAGATATTACAGGAGTTTTGGTCAATAGATGAATTTTATTAGCGCAAAAACAAACTACGGGCTGATTGCAGTCATGGAGCTTGTAGAAAACTATGATAAAAGTCTGGTACAGATAAAGGATATCGTTTCAAGGAGAAATGTGCCGAAAAACTACCTTGAGCAGATCCTTAACAGGTTGCTTAAAAGTGGTATCGTTAAAAGTGTCAGAGGCAATAAGGGTGGATATGTTCTTTCGAAAAGTCCTGATTCACTAATGCTCATTGAGGTGATTGAGGTTCTTGAAGGAGAGATAAACCTGACTGGTAATATCGGCTATGATGCTTTAAAGCCTTTGGTTCGGAGTATTGAAGAGTCAATGAAATCGGTTTTGAATATATCTCTGGCAGAGCTTTGGACTAAGCAGAGAAAAATGGAACAGCAGATAGTATATCACATTTAAAGGTTTTTCAGTATGAATATTTATAAAAACATCTCTTCTTTGGTTGGGAACACACCTCTTGTGCAGATGAACAGATGTGTAAGGTCTGCGGGCAATCTGGTAGCTGCAAAGCTTGAGTATTTCAATCCTTGCGGGTCTGTTAAGGACAGGGCAGCCTTGGGGATGATTGAAGCAGCAGAAGAGAGTGGGTCTATACGATCCGGCTCCACTATAATCGAAGCGACAAGTGGTAATACCGGGATTTCCCTCGCATTCATTGCTGCTGAACGGGGGTATCGTCTCATCGTGGTGATGCCCGACAGTATGAGTGTGGAGAGAAGAAGAATACTTGCAGCCTTCGGGGTGCAACTCGAGCTCACCCCTGCACATGAGGGAATGCAGGGGTCAATCGAAAGAGCACAGCAGTTAGCTCAGGAGATTGAGGGGGCTTTTCTGGTAAGTCAGTTTAACAATCCGGCCAACCCCGCTGTGCATGAGAAAACTACTGCTCAGGAAATCCTGCGCGACACAGAGGGGGGTATCGATATATTTGTTGCGGGAGTAGGTACAGGGGGCACTTTGACCGGTGTTGGCAAGGTGCTTAAAGAGGCGAAACCGGAGATCAAAATCATTGCCGTAGAGCCTTGCACTTCAAATGTGCTGAGCGGAGGCCCTCCGGGACCACACATGATACAGGGGATCGGTGCAGGGTTTATACCTGAGGTGCTTGACAGAAATCTTATTGATCAGATAGTCAGGGTAAGTGATTCTGATGCTTTCACCTGGACCAGAAAAATTATGAGGGAAGAGGGGATTTCTGCCGGTATCTCATCCGGTGCTGCACTTTGCGGAGCATATCAGTACCTGAAGTCAAACAATCTGGAGGGCAAATCAGTTGTGGTTGTTTTCCCCGATGCTGCGGAGAGATACCTTACAGTGCCGATGTTATTCAGTGCCAGGGGGTAGTATTTTTTTGTTTTAAAGTTCACTAATCAGGTAAAGAAAGTTAACATTGAACGCGGGAGTAACTATGGAAATTTCGGTTAATGGTGAAAAGAAAATACTTGAGGGATCTGAGCTTTCTGTTCTGGAATTGCTGCAGACAAACAAAGTTGACATGCCGGATATGGTGTCTGTGCAGCTTAACGGGGAATTTGTCCAAAGGCAGCAGTATAAGACAGCTCTTGTGAAAGATGGTGACGAAGTCGATTTCCTCTATTTTATGGGAGGGGGACAGTGAAAGGTTTCACAACCAGAGCTGTTCACGGGAAATCTTCCACAGCTGCAGAGCATGGGGCTTTGAGACCCCCGCTTTATGAGGCTGCTGCATTTGAATTTGAATCGTCTGCGGATCTGGAGTTGGCGTTCAGGGGTAATAAGCCTCTGCACGTCTATTCCCGAATCACCAATCCCACAGTTGCAGAGCTGGAGCAGAGGGTTGGGACACTAACACGGGCACTTGGAGTTGTCGCTGTTTCATCGGGAATGTCGGCAATAGCGCTGACTTTAATGTCTATGCTGAGAAGCCAAATGAATATAGTTACTTCAAGAAATCTCTTTGGTAACACGTATTCGCTTTTTGACAAGACTTTGAGGAACTGGGGGATAGATGTCTGTTTCGTTGACATGGCAGACAGGCAGTCCTTGACGGAAAATATCAGCGACAAAACCGGGCTTGTCTTCTTGGAATCTATTACAAATCCAGGACTTGAAGTGGCTGATATCGCAATGGTGTGTGATGTTGCAGCCGGAAAAAATGTCCCGGTTGTTTTGGATAATACTGTTACAACTCCCTATATCTTTGATTCAAAAAGTGTTGGAGTTGCGGTTGAGGTGTTGTCTTCAACTAAATATATCTCCGGAGGCGCCACCTGTATCGGAGGTTTGATTATTGATAATGGCGCGTATGATTGGTCAAAGAGTAGTGTCTTGAGTGATGAGGCGAGGCGGTTTGGGCCAGGGGCATTTCTTCGTAAATTAAGGGGAGAGGTGTACAGAAATGTTGGGGCTTGTCTCTCACCCCACAATGCCTGGCTTCAGATTCTTGGACTTGAGACATTGTCATTGCGAATAGGCAGAAGTTGTGAGAATGCTCTCAGGGTTGCCCGTGCACTTGTTGAAAAAGAAACACTCAGAAATGTTAATTATCCGGGGCTTACAGGTTCCCCGTTTCACAGTATCGCAAAGAAACAGTTCGGTACAATGTTTGGCTCAGTGCTGACATTTGAACTTGATTCAAAACAGAGCTGTTTTTCATTTATGGATAAACTGAAAATAATCAGGCGTGCAACAAACTTAAATGACAATAAATCACTGATTATCCATCCTGCGTCCACAATATACAGCGAGTATACGGAGGAACAGAAGAGAAGTATGGGGGTTTTTGACACAATGGTCAGGCTTTCTGTAGGAATAGAGGATTTCGAAGACATCATAAACGATATAGATATGGCTTTACGGGAGGTTTGATGATTGATTTTACAGATGAACAGCTGGAGCGGTATAGTCGCCACATTATCCTTAAAGATATCGGTGTAGAAGGTCAGTCAAAGATACTTGAAGGAAAAGTGCTTATCATTGGTGCAGGAGGACTTGGCTCCCCTGTCGCTCTTTACCTTGCAGCAGCAGGAGTCGGAACACTCGGAATTATAGACGGGGATGTGGTAGACCTTTCAAATCTCCAGCGGCAGATCATTCATACTACTATGGATCTTGGTGTTTCAAAGGTTACATCTGCCACAGAAAAAATTTCCAAACTGAATCCGGATGTAAATGTAAGGCAATACCGGGACCTCGCAACCGCTTCCAATATAAGGGATATCGTTGCAGAGTATGATTTTGTGATTGATGGGACCGATAATTTTGCTGCCAAATTTTTGATAAACGATGCCTGTGTGCTTGAGGGAAAACCCTACTCTCATGGTGGTATACTCAGATTTACAGGGCAGACTATGACTGTCTCACCGGGGGAATCTGCATGTTATCGCTGTGTATTTAATTCGCCTCCTCCAAGGGGAGCGGTTCCCACCTGTTCGCAGGCTGGGGTACTGGGGGCAATTGCTGGAATGCTTGGAACCATTCAGGCCGCAGAAGCATTGAAGTTTCTGTCCGATACCGGGGGTCTTTTATATGACAAGCTTCTTAGTTTTGACGCAATGAGTATGGATTTCAGGAAAATCACGGTTCGCAAAAGACCTGATTGTCCGGTTTGCGGGCAGGTGCCTGAGATTACAGAGGTATTTGATGAGGAACAGCCGGTGTGTGATTTGAATCAAAGGCCGAAAGGGTAGAAAGTATGCTGGAACTTAAAAAAGAGGTTTACAACAATCTGGTTGAGCATGCCCGAAGGGATTTGCCGATTGAGGCTTGCGGGTATCTTGGTGAAAAGGCGGGCATTGTAGAGCAGGGGTTTGAGATGACCAATGTTGACAATTCTCCTGAGCATTTTTCCTTCGAACCTGCAGAACAGTTTAACGTGGTAAAGTTGATGCGTAAATCAGGGCTAAAACTTAGGGCTGTTTATCACAGTCATCCTGTTACTCCGGCCAGACCATCTCAGGAGGATATCAGGCTGGCATTTGACCCTGAACTCAGCTATGTGATTGTATCCCTTGCAGGAGATAACGAGGTTGTTAAATCATTCATTATCAAAGAGGGTACAGTCCGGGAAGAAGAGATCAGGATAGTGTAAGTGAAGTGATAAGGTGAGTAGTGTGGACTGAAAAAAAGTTATATGAAAAAAGCTCGTCGGTAAAGGTGAAAAAATATGAACGTGTATAAAATTCCTGAAAGCATAAGCTCTGAAATTGATGACCTGGAAAAGTTAATGGTCAAATTTACTAACGGAGATGTTCAGGAGTCTGAACTTAAAGCCTACAGGGTCCCTTTCGGAGTGTACGAACAGCGTGTAAAGGGGAAATATATGGCCAGAATACGTTTTCCCGCTGGAATAGTCACTCCCAAACAGTTTAAAGCAGCTGCAAAAGCATCTCAACGGTACGGCTCCGGTTTACTGCATATAACAACCAGACAGGAACTTCAGATTCATGATGTGCCTGTGGAGAATATAATCCCCCTGTTAAGAGAACTTCTCAAATGGGGTATGTCTACCAGGGGGGGCGGGGGTAACACTGTCAGAAATATCATAGGTTCCTACGATTCAGGGGTATCGGTGGATGAGGTGTTTGATATCTCCCCTTATGCAGTTTCTTTAACAGAGCAGATGGTGGCAAGAAGTGATTCCTGGCTTCTGCCCCGTAAATATAAGATCGCTTTCTCCAACACACCCGGGGATAACTCATTTGCGGGTATAAATGATATCGGCTTTATTGCATCTGTTCGGGATGGGGTTGAGGGATTCAGAGTGTATGTTGCAGGTGGATTGGGGCGCATGTCTCAAAGCGGAATACTGTTGCACGAATTTATTTCTGCTGATGAGGTTTTTTACAGCGCAGAAGCAGTAAAACGGGTTTTCTATAAATATGGAAACAGAAAGAATAAACACTCAGCCAGACTGCGCTTTCTTCTCAACAACATGGGTGAAGAGCTTTTCAGGGAGAAGTATGAGACAGAGAGAGCTTCTCTTAAAAAAGTGTTCAGAGCTTTTCCCAAACCAAAAGATATTGATTTGACAAATGGTTTGACAGGGCATACACCCCTTGATGTAAGTGGTGAAGATTTTGACCTTTGGAAAAACCGGTATGTTAAGGCTCAGAAACAAACGGGGTTATACTCTGTAATGGTGCCTTTCATGCACGGGATATTGAACTCAGAGGACGCAATCAATCTGGCCGGATTTCTCGAAGGCTTTGGGGAGGATGTGATGCGTTTTACGCCTGATCAGAATATCTCAGTTCGCAATATTCCAAAGAATTTCCTGGGGCTGGTATTCTTAAAGCTAAGAGAAGTTACAGATCTCTGGAACAAACCTTTTCTGTTCGGGCAATCAGTTGCCTGTGCTGGGGCTTCGACTTGCCAGCTGGGTATGTGTATTTCCCGTGGTGCGCTCAAAGCCACTTTGGATATTCTGGAAAAATCACAACTTGATGCCGATAAGGTTTCTGATGTGAGAATGCATTTCTCAGGGTGTTCAAACAATTGTGGAAAACACTCTTCTGCACATCTTGGGTTTTTCGGAAAAGCAGGGAGAAAGGGTAAGCACATATATCCTGCATATAATGTAGTTGCCGGATATCAGGTGGTAGAAAACGGATCTGATCAGTTGGCGGAAAAAATCGATGAAATCAGTGCTAAAGATTTACCTCATTTTACTTACGAATTGCTGAGTCACTATGCACAGAAAAAACATCTTTTCCCCTCCTTTGGGGCATACCTGGAAAAGGAAGGGTTTGAAGTGATCAGAAGTATATGCAGCTCTTTCAGGGATATTCCTGATTATCAAGAAGAAAGCAGCTATTACTATGACTGGGAAAGCAAGGAGAAATTTTCACTTGCCGGAAGAGGTACCGGGGAGTGTAGTGCTGGCTTGTTTGATCTCATTGAGCTCGATCTTGCAAAACTCAGAAAACTAAGAAAAGAACTTGAGGTTGACAGTAAAGATAAAGTGCTTCTAAAAGATCTTCTTCTGACAGCTGCAAGGATGTTGCTTGTCACCCGTGGTTTAGAGGCCACCGATTATGCTCAGACTATAAAGCTGTTCAGGGATAATTTTATCCAGGCCGGTCTCATCGGGGAGGAACACAGAGGTGTTGTGGATGGTGCACTTGATGAAAATCCAGATTTCCAAAACAGATTCACCGAAATCAGGGCTTTGGCTGATGCCGTTGAAAGGCTTTATTTAAGCATGGATGATTCATTGCAGTTTCACACTGAGGATTTGGAAAAGAGTAAAGAAGAGAAAATTGCAATAAAGGATTTCAGGGGTGTGGCTTGTCCCATGAATTTTGTAAAAACTAAAATGGCCCTCTCGCATTTAAATCGAGGAGAAATTCTGGGAGTACTTCTGGATGATGGTGAGCCGATTGAAAATGTGCCAGGTTCAGTTGCTGCAGAAGGGCATGAGGTCCTTAGTAAAGAGAAAATTGATGACCACTGGAAATTAGTTATTAAAAAGTCAAACACCTGAAATGACGAGGTTAAATTATGTCAGCACAACTTGAAAAATATCAAAGGCTCCTCGCCGGAAAAAAACCGGAGGAGATCATTGACTGGGCTCTTGATAAATGGGGGGTACGGGAAATTGTACTTGCCTCAAGTTTAGGAGCTGAGGATCAGGTACTGACCTTCCTGTTTGCTCAAAGAGACAGAAATGCAAGGGTTTTCACACTCGATACCGGACGTCTTTTCCAGGAAACTTTTGATCTTATGGATCAGACAATGGGCAGATATGGTTTCAGGTACGAGGTCATTTTTCCTGATCAGCAAAAAGTAGAAGAAATGGTTGGTCATCATGGACCAAATCTCTTTTATCACAGCCGCGAGTATAGGGTTCATTGCTGTACTGTGAGAAAAACTCAGCCACTGCAACGCGTACTTAAGACTGCTTCGGCCTGGATATGCGGGCTGAGAAGGGAGCAGGCACCCACGCGAACTGACATTGAGGCTATTGAGTGGGATGAGGTTAACAGTTTATACAAAATCAATCCTTTGTATAACTGGACAGAAGCTCAGGTATGGGATTACATAAAAGAAAGAAACATTCCATTCAATGAATTGCACAGTAAAGGTTTCCGCAGTATAGGATGTCAACCCTGTACCAGAGCAGTTCAGAAAGGGGAAGATGTTCGGGCGGGGCGCTGGTGGTGGGAAGATGTCAGTCAGAGAGAATGTGGATTGCATAAAAGGAAATAAATTAAAAGAGGAAATCAGAAGAGGTGAACAATGGATCATTTGGAAAAGCTTGAAGCAAAAAGTGTTTACATATTCAGAGAAGCTTACAGAGAATTTAAAAATCTCTGTATGTTATGGTCTGTGGGGAAGGACAGCACCGTGCTGCTATGGCTGGCGCGTAAAGCTTTTTTCGGGCATGTGCCTTTTCCCTTGGTGCATATAGATACCAGCTATAAAATTCCGGAAATGATAGAGTATCGTGACAAACTCGCATTAAAATGGAATTTAAACATGGTATATGGTCAAAACATAAAAGCTCTTGAAAAAAAGGAGACTTACCCGGATGGGAATGCAGACCGTCTTACCTGCTGTAAAAATCTCAAAACAGAAGCTCTGAGACACACTCTGGCAGGGGATTGGCCAAGGTATAAAATGAATCACCTCAAAGGTAAATACGAAATCGATACCAACAGTGAACCGTATACCGGAGTTATTGCAGGAGTAAGGGCTGATGAAGAGGGAAGCAGATCAAAGGAGAGATATTTCTCTCCCAGGGATGTTGAAAATGAGTGGGATATCGCAGATCAGCCGCCAGAGCTTTGGAATCAGTACAAAACAGATTTTGCACCAGGGACTCATCTAAGGATTCATCCACTGCTGGATTGGACCGAGTTGAACATATGGGAATACATCGGGCGTGAAAAAATCCCGACTGTAAGTTTGTATTTCGACCAGGGTGAGGGTAAACGGTACAGGTCCCTTGGATGTGCTCCCTGCACTGGCACCGTAGAATCAACTGCAAAGAATGTTGAGGAGATCGTAGAGGAGCTTCGGTCAGGAAAATTCTCCAATATAGCGGAACGGTCGGGGAGAGAGCAGGATAAGGAGGATGGCGGTCTTGAGACGCTCAGAAAAGATGGGTATATGTAGAAGCTAATCTGGAGTTGTTTTGAGGTTTGTTGGTCAGAGTAATGCAGATGCGAAAAATTAAAACTAAAGGTTTTGAAAAAATGGAAAAACGGGAACAAATGAACATAGTTGTAGTGGGTCATGTAGATCATGGTAAAAGTACTGTGATCGGACGGTTACTGGCTGATACCGGTTCACTTCCGGAGGGAAAACTTGAGCAGGTGAAGGCAATGTGCAGCAGGAATGCCCGTCCTTTTGAATACGCATTCCTTCTTGATGCACTGAAAGACGAACAGGCTCAGGGCATAACCATCGATACTGCCCGGTGTTTTTTTAAAACTGCAAAGCGAGACTATATCATTATAGATGCCCCGGGACATGTGGAGTTTCTGAAAAACATGGTAACTGGTGCAGCAAGGGCTGAAGCTGCGCTGCTGGTAATTGATGCCAAAGAGGGTATACAGGAAAATTCAAGGAGACATGGTTATCTGGTTTCAATGCTTGGGATAAGTCAGGTTGTTGTTCTTGTAAACAAAATGGATCTGGTTGACTGGGACAGTAAATATTATCAGAGCATAGTGTCTGAGTATTCTCAGTTTCTGGTGAAACTTGGCGTGGAGCCGGCTGAGTTTATTCCTGTAAGTGCAAGAGAGGGTGAAAATATTGCCAATCACTCAAAGCGTGCTTCATGGTATGCTGGTCCAAACGTCCTGCAGGTTATAGATGGGTTTAGAAAAGGGGATATACCGGAGAAAAAACCTCTTCGTTTTCCGGTGCAGGATGTGTACAAATTTACCGAGCTTGGGGATGACAGAAGAATAATTGCAGGAACGGTTGAAAGCGGAACTGTTTCGGTTGGGGATGAAATTGTTTTTCTGCCTTCGGGTAAGAAGTCTGAGATCAAAACGGTTGAAATGTTCAATTCTCCACAAAGGACAAAGGCTGGACCTGGGAATGCCATAGGGTTCACACTCAGGGACGAGCTATATATCAAAAGAGGGGAATTAATGTGTAAACCACAGGAAGAATCCAGTGTTGGCAAAAGATTCAGGGCCAATATATTCTGGATGGGCAGATCTCCGTTGATAAAAAATAAAAAGTACAAATTGAAAATCGCAGCCTCCAGAACATCTTTGAGACTTGTTGACGTGGTATCATGCATTGATGCAACTGATCTTAATACTATTACAGGAAAACAGCAACTTGACCGTCACGATGTGGCGGAGTGTGTGCTTGAGACAACAAGACCGATTGCTTTTGATAAGGTGGAAGATATTGAATGCACCGCAAGGTTTGTTATAGTCGATGGGTATGATATCGCCGGAGGAGGAATAATCACCGAAGCCCTGAAAAGTGACACTTCTATTACAACAGAACATGTGGTCAGAAGAGAAAATCATTGGGATTCGGGTTTGGTTAAACTATCTGAGAGGGAAAACGTCTTTGGTCACAAAGCAAAATTTATCCTGCTTAGTGGGGATTCAAGCTGCATAACAGTTGCCAAAAAACTGGAAAGAAAACTCTTTGATGCTGGTTTTAATGCGCATTATCTGAGTATTGAGAACCTTGAGGAGGGGATGGACAGTGATGTTCTCGACTCACTTGATAAGAGAGATGAAATGGTACGGCGGTTAGGTGAGCTTGCAAGGATTCTAACCGGATCGGGGCAGATTTTTATTACCGCTTCTTCAAACTTGGATCGGTATGATATAGAAATCCTTAAAGACCTGAACAAACCAAATGAAATCATGACTATAAATATTGGTAATGATGATAAATTCATGATTAACTACAGGGAGTCATATCAGGACAACGATTTTATTGTTTCAGATATATACAGCAAGCTGGTAGAAGAGAGTATAATACCAGATTATTCAATTTAGCTGACTTGTCGAGTTGCTTAATGAAAAACAGAGGATTTTCCAGGACACTTAGAACTATACTACTCTCTTCATCTCTGCTATTCATGAGCTGTGTTTGCTGCAGTTCTGTGAATGAGACAACGGTAGAGATTCTTAATGTCTCTTACGATCCGACCCGGGATTTGTTTGTGGATATTAACAGCCACTTCTCAGAATACTGGGAGGGGAAAACCGGGCAGAGTGTAAGAATTTTGCAGTCTCATGGTGGTTCCGGTAAACAGGCACGATCAGTAATTGACGGATTAAGGGCTGATGTAGTCACACTTGCCCTGGCTCACGATATAGAAGCTATCAGCAGAAATGGGTTTATATATAATAATTGGCAGAATCGGCTGAAACACAACAGCACCCCTTTTCATTCGACAATAGTATTCATTGTGCGCAAGGGAAATCCGGCAGCAATAATGGATTGGGATGACCTTGCAAGACCCGATGTATCCGTAGTAACACCTAATCCAAAAATTTCCGGTGGAGCACGATGGAATTACCTTGGGGCACTGGGTTATGCAATAGAAAATGAGAAGACGGAAGCGGAGACAGAGATCTTTCTGGAAAAAATCTTCAGAAACGTGCCGGTTCTGGACGCTGGAGCAAGAGGTTCGCTCACCACATTCATACAAAGGGGTATAGGAGATGTGCTGATATCCTGGGAAAGTGAGGCTTACTTGGCTCTTCAGTTATTTGGAAATGATCTTTTGGAGATAGTGTATCCCTCAGTAAGTGTTTTGGCTGAACCCGCTGTATCTGTTGTAGACAAAGTGGTACAGCGCAAAGGCACAGAGGACATAGCCACGGCTTATTTAGAGTTCTTGTACTCCGAAAAAGGGCAGAAAACAGGAGCTGAACATTTTTTCAGACCTTCAGATGAGAATCTTTTGTTGCAGTATTCTGCAAACTTTCCTGACATTTTAATGCTCAGTATTGAAGAGTTAGGGGGGTGGGATCTGATTCAGAAAAAACATTTCGCAGATGGGGGATTATTCGACAGAATATTCAGCCGCAGAAGGGGCAGAGGATGACCGAGAAAAGCCGAAAAAATCCCCGAAGCGTTATTCCCGGATTTGGGCTGACAATGGGGTTTACTCTTGTATTCCTTTCACTTGTGGTGTTGATTCCACTGTCAACAATTTTGCTAAAAACCTCATCTCTGTCCTGGGGTCAATTTGTAGCTATAATTACAGATGAACGAGTAATAGCTGCATATACTCTTACTCTGACTGTCGCATTTTCCGCAGCAATAGTAAATGTGGTTTTCGGGGTTGTCATTTCCTGGGTGCTTATAAGGTATGATTTTCCGGGCAGAAAAATTCTGGATGGTCTTATTGATCTGCCCTTTGCACTGCCAACTGCAGTAGCGGGCATCTCGCTTACCGCAATTTATGCCCCAAATGGTTTGATCGGTGGGTTGTTGAATCCTTTGGGTATAAGTGTCGCATATGCACCTTTGGGTATAGTGATTGCACTTGTGTTCATCGGCCTTCCATTTGTAGTGAGAACTGTTCAGCCTGTTATCCAGGAATTTGACAAAGAGGTGGAAGAGGCTTCTGTTTGCTTAGGGGCATGCAGGTGGACCACATTCAGAAAAGTCATTTTTCCACAATTGCTCCCAGCGATATTAACCGGATTCGCACTGGCTCTTGCCAGGGGAATAGGGGAATATGGCTCTGTTATTTTCATCTCCGGAAACATGCCTTATGCCACAGAAGTGGTTTCTTTACTTATAATGAGCCGCCTTGAGCAGTTTGATTACACTGGAGCTACTGCAATTGCTCTTGTAATGCTTATGACATCATTTGTAATTTTGCTCACTGTCAATCTTATTCAGTGGTATGCTGCCAGATTCACTCATGAAAGAAAGTGAAATTACGCACAATGCTCAACCAGATTAAAAGTTTAAAAAAAGTCAAAAGCCATATATCAGAGCCCCCTCTGGTTAAAGCTCTGCTGATATCTGTAACGGTATTGTTTCTGTTTTTGGTACTGATTCTGCCGCTCATTACTGTTTTTATTCAGGCTTTCAGCTCTGGGTTAGTTCCCTACCTGAGCGCAATCAGGCACCCGGATGCAATTGCGGCTGTCCGTCTGACTCTGACAACCGTGGCAATTGCTGTGCCATTTAATGTATTGTTTGGGATATTTGCTGCATGGGCTGTAACTAAATTCAACTTTAAAGGTAAAAGTATCATTCTCTCCTTTATGGACCTGCCATTTGCTGTATCACCTGTCATCGCAGGAATGATCTTTGTGCTCTTGTTTGGTGTCAGTGGGATATTCGGGCCACTTCTCTCAAAGCTTGATATTCAAATCATTTTTGCTCTGCCCGGAATTATCATTACAACTGTGTTTGTAACATTTTCCTATGTGGCGCGTGAGCTGATTCCGTTAATGCAGTCTCAGGGTACACTTGAAGAGGAGGCTGCAGTTTGTATGGGAGCTGGTGGGTGGAAAATTTTCAGAAAAATCACCTTACCAAACATCAAATGGGGTCTTCTCTACGGAACTATACTCTGCAGCGCAAGGGCAATCGGAGAATTTGGAGCGGTTTCAGTAGTTTCAGGACATATCAGAGGTAAAACAAATACGCTTCCATTGCACATAGAAATACTTTACAACGAATATCATTTTGTTGCCTCGTTTGCTGTTGCCTCTCTTCTGGTTGCCCTGGCTTTGATAACACTTGTATTAAGGAATTTACTTGAATGGAAACTTAACAGAACGGAGCAAATATGATGCATGTCAGTATTAATTCGCTTTCAAAGAAATTTGGCTCCTTTAGTGCTGTTAGTAATGTCAGCTTTGAAATAAAAAAAGGAAAACTTATCGGGCTTCTGGGGCCAAGCGGTGGCGGAAAGACAACTATTCTGAGACTACTGGCAGGTTTGGAATACCCTGATAGTGGGGAAATTTACATTCATGGCGAAAGGGTTAACGACTATAAGCCGCAAAAAAGACAAATCGGGTTTGTGTTCCAAAATTATGCACTTTTCAGACATATGAGTGTGTTTGACAATATTGCTTTTGGGTTACATGTCCAGAAAAGAAAGAAGAGTGAAATCAAAACCAGAGTGAGAGAACTGCTGGAGCTAACAGACTTAGAAGGTGTGGAGAAAAGATTACCCGGCCAGCTCTCCGGGGGACAGAGGCAGCGTGTTGCATTTGCCAGGGCACTTGCCCCCGAGCCACAGTTATTGCTGCTTGATGAACCATTTGCTGCTATAGATGCAAAGGTGCGCAAAGAACTAAGAACATGGCTCAAGGACATGAACCAGCGTCTTGGCGTAACCACCATTTTCGTTACTCATGATCAGGAAGAAGCCGTTGAGATAGCGGATGAAATAATCATTGTAAATAAAGGGCAAATTGAACAAATGGGTACACCTGTTCAAATTTACAACGAACCGGCTACTCCGTTTGTTGCAAGTTTCGTTGGGGAGTCAAACTATCTGGACTCAGTATCCCAATTCAAGGGATTCCCTTCGGAAATCAAAAATGCAAAGGCCATAATCAGACCTGAATTTGTGGAAATCGGGAGAAAAAATGAAATCACTTCACCTTATGCTTCCGAGACAGGGGAGGTCAAGCATGTCTTCTTCAGAGGAGACAGCTGGCAAATTGATGTTCAGGTGGGAGAAACTGTTCTGTTCGGTTTCAGATCAGTTAAAAAAGATCCGCTCAAAATTGGGGAAAAAGTATTGGTCTTAATTCACAAAGTTTACATATTTGATGGTAAGGATAGTTCTATTATGGGAAACAATTTGCTTGTTGACCCCATGCCTGTCTACATCTAAAAACAGAAATCAGCACGAAGAAAATTCGGAGGTAACAAATGGATCAGGCAACTATGCAAAAGAGCAATCCTTGACACAAAATCTGGATGGGCTTGGGGAGAAATCTGACTTCAATATCCGTTTCCCTGAAAAAACGGGACCAATGTAGTTGTCCCTGATGTAGAAAAGATGCCATCACAAATGTATAACCACTCTTTGTGGAATGAATATGACGATGTATATCGTGTGGACGTTGTAATATATCATGTGTCACTTGTAGCTGTTTCTCAACCGTCGATATGGAATATGAGGAAAACCAGAACGTAGGTGAAAGACGCCGTGTGTGGGATGGGTGCCATCTTGATGGATTCACCGACATGGCAGGAGGGCATAGTTTCAGGGTGAAAAAAAACGAAAGGATTATAAAAAGAGATTTGGTACCCATATGTGTATTGGGTGTTTGGGCGATGTGATAACACGGTCAGAACGCTCGATCTGTATTGGCTGCCAGGCATGTGTGAAAAACTGTCGTCAGAAAGTTACAGATGCTCTTTCACTAAAAAACTGACAGGTCAAAAGAAATGAGAAGATCTGTATCGGGTGCGGGGAGTGTATATTATCATGCCCCACAGGTGCATGGACAAGAAAATCAAAAAATTTCTTCAGGTTGTGATATGGGAAGAACAGGTAAGAAAAACCCAAGACTTGCACAACCGTTCTTAAATTGGGTAAGTGAAGAAACTGTACTGAAAGTGATCGAAAATATGTATACTTACATAGATCACTTTATCGATAAAACGCTGGTCAAAGAGCATGTGGATTATATTGTAGACAGGACAGGGTACCCGGTATTCAGGGATTGGGTACTGCGTGATGTTGAGCTAAACAAAGAGGCGAAAGTCGCAAAACCATATCAACTGGACAGGGTACAGATACGGTTCAGAAAACAATCTTCGCTGATGTACGAAATCATTTTATGATTACACTAAAAGGAATAGATCAGTCCTTCTCGATAAGAGAACGGGAAAAAGCAATTTCGGAACTAAGGCCTTCTCCCGATAAGCCTTATGTGTATATTCAAACCTGCAACAGGGTTGAACTGTATGAAGGAGACGGCACTGCCGGGTTCGAAACCGCTTTACATATCTTCAAGGTGGTGTCGGGCCTGAAGTCCTCTATGCTTGGGGAAAATCACATTCAGGGACAGGTGAAAAGAGCATATATGGCAGCTATAGAAGAGAACCATATTTCACCAGGTCTTCACCACCTTTTTCAGGCAGCTCTAAGAACAGGGAAAAGAGTAAGGACAGAAACTTCGATCGCGCGTGGTTCTGTTTCCCACAGTCAGGCTGCTTTTACACTGTTGCAAAAAAGCATTTGCGCTCTCTACTCAAAAAAAATTTTGTTGATAGGCATAAACCATCTTACTACCAATATCGTCTATCTTCTCAAAAATATTGGAAACGAAGAGTTGTATCTTTGTAACCGAACTGATTCGACAGCTTTCAGCCAGGCTGAAAAACTGTTTTGTAAAACAGTGCCATATGAAAATTTCAGAAAAAAACTGGACCAAATCGATGTGATTATAACAGCCACCGCATCATCAAAGCCCCTGTTGTTAGCCAAGGAATTCCCTGTTAGTAAAGAAGTGGTATGTGTTGATTTGTCTGTGCCAAGAAACATTGAAGAGTGTGCGGGGGATCTATCTCATGTACAGTTGTACAATCTCGACGATGTGGAGCGTTGTGTTGAATTCAATTTAAATATGCGGAAAAAGGCTCTCGAAAAAGCTGAAGCAATTATTATGGAAGAAGCAAAAAGTTACTGGGCACAAAAAGAAAATAGAATTTACGCATGAAAGCGGCTCTGTTTAACTCGCTGTGGACAGAAGAAATCATGCAAGCAGGAAAATCCCAGAATCTCTAAATGGCACTCCTTCTGGAATAATAAAAAGTAAAAACCAGAAAGGATTTGAACTGGAGCTGATACGGTACAGGTTAAGGCTTTTGTGTGTATATCATGTAAAAAAGCAGGGCCAGCTTGTAAAAAGAGTAAGATTCCTTAGTATCTTAACTTTGCAGGATGGTCGATGTAAAGAGAATGCCTGGAATCATATTGAATATTTCCTTTCAAATGCATTCATTCGTCTTCTCATCCTGTTAGCAACATCTCCCTTAATATCGATCTCTTCAACCTGATCACATAGAGAAAATGCTTCAGCGATCATCTTATCGTTATTGTCGGAGGTTCTTTTGTTTTCGATCTCAGCAATGAGAGCCATCTGCAGATGTTCAAAAGCTTCAAGATCGTAGCTGTGACATAGCACGCTTCTCAACATCATTATTGCTTTTTTGTTCTGGTTTTTATGATAAAAAACAATGCCCGAACAGGTTCTTCTGTAGAGATCTATATCCGATTTGTATTCTTGTCCGCACTCAGGAGGAACCGGGAGCAGGTCATCATTTCCCAAATCAACGCTTTCAGGATCAGTATATGAAAGAACCGCCAACTGGGTTAGCCTTGTAAACAGGCAGAGCTTTTTGGAGGTCCAATCCATATCCAGATAGTCGTATTCGAGTCTTTTGTACACTTTATCTTTAATATTTGTATAGGTGTTTTCGAAAAGAGAGTATGCCTTAGGAATATCTCTGTTTTTCCGATATGTAAGACCTCTGTAATATTTGGCAAGGAAACAATCTTTACCCTCATCAGCGGATCCAAAATACTCTGCCGCGTTCTGATAATCGCCACTTGCCAGAAATGCTCTTCCAAGCCAGAAATTTGAAGCAATTTTGTAATTGTGTTTATCAACTATCCATCGAAAAGAGAAAAGTCCGGAACTGTAATCAAGAGCTTCAAATGCATATTTAAGATGCTCCTGAGCAAGTCTTTTATTTTTCTCATTTTCAGCCAGCCTGACCTTACTTGCACCTGCTCTGATAAAGAGCCTTTCAACCCTCAGGCTATATACGCTCTCTTTTACTTTCCAGATCTTTAGCGGTTTCCAGTTCTCCTTATGAGTACATATTGCCTCTATGAAATTATTATATGCAAGCTGATATTCGCCCTTACTGTAATGCAGTTCTGCTTCAGCTTCAAAGAAGTATGTGTTGAGAGGGTCATCATCGACAATGCCTTTCTTTTTGTAAGTACTTTCCTCGTTATCTGTTTTTTCTGAAAAGTTTCGGTTCAGTGTACATGCGAGTAATTGTAAGGAATGAAGCTTCAAACTATTGATTTCTTCAGGATATTTTTCCAAAAGCTTTATGGCTTGTCCGAAGCAATTGTGAGCATTCTCGTAGCACTCTTCATTGAGAAACAGTCTGCCTTGAAGAGCGCATATCTGACCATTTTTCCAGTCTTCAAGGGGGATAAGGGTCTGCTTTTTTTTGATTTCATCGAGAACTTGTGGGTTTTCTGAATATTCAGAAAACTTCTCTTCCAACCCACGGGAAAATTCCCATAATACCTTAATCCATTTCAGATCTTCCTTCTTTTCCGGAATATTTTCTTTTAGCCTGAAAAGTACAGGGTGAGATATTGCACCGGGGCGTTTTTTAAGATTTGAGACAGATACAACGTAAAGTTCTTCATTCCGGCACTCTTTCAAGATCTGGCATTCAAGGATATTGCCCCAAATATCTAAATTGTCGGGTTCGAAGGTGAGTGTTTCAATGAAAAATTTTTCTGCTTTTTCCGGTTGCCCCAGTCGGAGATAGATCCTTCCAAAGTAGTAGTGAGTTGCGAAATTATTCGGATTAACGGCAATCGCTTTTTTGATAAATTTCTTTGCCTGTAATGCGTGGTAGCTGAAACTGATTTTACCAACATCTTCTTTTTTGTTTTCAATCATTTTGCTGTGGGTTAGTGCTATGGTCTGAAGCGCATCGGTCATGAGAAATTTATCATTTTGTTTTTCGGCGAGTTTAAGTGTTTCTCTTGCATATTTGAGGGACAATTTGTGCTTTAGCCAGATAAAATAGAGGTTTGATCGGAGAAAATGACCATAGGCGTTGCTGGAGTCAAGCTGGTTAATTCTTTTACATATTGACTCAATCTCATTGCAGTCATCAATAATTTCTGGAGGCAGGCGGTTGATAGGATTTATGTAATACTCCTCAGCGTTCTCAATTGTCTTTGTAAGCCTAATATGGGCCAGACTAATATGGGCCTGAATGTTTTCCGGGTTCTCTGTCACTATAGACTTAAGGAGATTCAATGCATATTCGTTAAGGTTCAGAGAGTGGTATACCATTGCAAGACTGCACTTTGCGTGGTAGAAATTTTCGTAATCGCGAAGAGCAGATCTGAAATGCCGCTCTGCATCTATCAACAAAAGGTTCCGTTTGCTGTGACGGTTTAATGCATCCTGATAAGCCCTTATGCCCTCATTGTAGGACTGAAGTGCTCTGGTAGGAATTTTCTCTTCACTGGCAGAAAAAAGTGACATGATTTCTGCTGCAAGGTGTTCGATCTGTTCGGCTATGGGGGGCTGGTCGCTATTGATCTTTTGTTCATGAAGGCCATAATGCGAATTGATCCGTATTACACGGTCCTGTCCAATACCTTTGACATAACATACCAATACCCTTTTTCCTTCTTCGTCTATTATTTTGCCTGAAACCCTGACTTTTGCCCTCACGAATAAGCGGCGGAGAATTTTAAACGGAAACTCAAATTTTGTACCGGAATAGGAGATTTTCAGCTCCTGAGATTCTTCCTGCCTTGTATAGCTTCCTGCGGATATCTCCATGTCCCTAAGTGGAACGTACGCTAATCTCCTGCTGTGGTTTTCCTGCTCTCCGGTTTGATAAAGTCTTATCAAGCGGTAAAGTTCTGCTCTAAGCAGGGTGGCGATACCATGTGCCTTTTTGTTGTGATCTTCCTCTCCCTCGAACTCCTCTATGAGTATACCTTTTGTTCTCCTTGTAATATGTAAAAGCAAAAAACTCAGTAAAGATGTAAGTCCTAAGTAGAGATAAAAGGCACGAAGAGTACACAGGCATGGAGCGATAGTGCTAACTATAGGAGAAATGATTGTGATTAGATATACAAGGATCCAGGATAAAAGAAAAAGTATTGATACAACTGGAATTTTGTTCACAATACTGATTCCGGGTTTAAAAATTATCAGTAATACTGAAATCAGGGTTATTATAAACAAAATTGCACAAACCGGATTTAATGGCTGCTGGATAACCCATAAATCAGAGTGTGGGAAGAGAATTGAAGAGGAAATCAGGAGAATAAATACCCCATACAATATAAGAATCGAACTGATCTGAAATGATTCAGTGTGACGATTTCCCATGTTTGTTCCCTCTTCTGCGTGTACATTGGATTCGCCATTCCCATTCAGAATGTTAGAGGAGCAAACATACTGCCGTGGATCCATAAATTTTGATATAATTGTGACACCTGAGACTCATAAGAACAATTATAAGCTAAGGAATAGAAATAGAGATATTCTGGGCGCCTGCCGCGGACAGCTCGACCAGGCCACGGTAAATTTACCGGTTCTCCTCCGCGCTGCGCCCCCCTCACCCGGGCGTGGTTTACCCTGCGACACTTGAGAATACACAGCATTTGATTTTTTTCAGAATTTCTCTGCAGATTGGGCAGTTCTGAACGGGGCGGTTTTGTTATGGCAGCACTGTAAAGGTTTACTGTTTCAGGTAAATCGGCCAAATATATACCTCATGTGGGCAGATATAGTGAAATTAGCGAGCGGCCGGACTAAGGCTTCAACACACTTATTATACAGATCACACCAAAATGTAACATAAGTAAAAATTTGAGAAAGTCTCATTTACTCTCCCCCTACTTCCGGCACTCCGATCCTCAAAAAAAGAGGGACAGCCTTATGGACATGTCCCTCTCATTATATCTTGCATTAAGGATGAATCACCTGATCAGTAATCTTCTGTTTACTGAAACACCATCAGCTGTATAGTTGAGTATGTACATGCCACTGCTTATGTTACGGGTGCTTATATTGATCATGCGGTTTTCAGGAGTTATGTTTTTATTCTCTGCATAAACAACTCTTCCTGAGAGAGTTACGAGCTGTAATGAGACTTCAGTTGTGCGTGATATATCAAAAGATAGCTGGATGCTATTGTTGTGTGTGAAAATAGAGGTGATATTTGCAGATGATCTTTGATTTGCATGGGCACGAATAGAAGATGATCCGCCGCTTTCAACTTTCAGGATTACTCCTGCACCGCCAACCGCCCAGCCAACAGTGTCATTAACCATGGAGATCGAACCCAGCTGCACGTAATTGCTTCTTGGCGGGAGTTCATTTGTCCAGTTTAAACCTCCATCTCTGGTGTGTTTGATTATTCCATTATCACCCACAACCCAGCCATTGTTTGGCGAGGTGAATTCTATGTCGTATATATCGCCGGGAAAGTCTATGTTGCGTATCTGCCAGGTGTTTCCCCCATCATGTGTTTCGTACAGGTTTTCTCCGCCGATCCATCCTCTGGTTAGGGATAGGAAATGTACAGCCCGCAATCTTCCACGCACAACACCCTGTCCTGTTCTCTGCCAGGAGGTTCCGCCATCACTGGTATATGCTGCAAAACCGTCTCCACCAACGACCCATCCGTTTCTGGAATCGTAAAAGAAGATGTCGCCATGGTTAATGGCCGGAACTGTAGGGGTAAATGTACGCATGGTAAATGTACGCCCCATATCAGAGGTGTAAAGCAGTCTCAGAGGGTCTCCGGAACTGAGTTGGGGGAGAAACCATATATTTCGCCTGTCAATTGCGTGGAGTGCGAAAAGCTGTGCCTGCCGGTAGTTTACCTGTGCCTGCCAGTTGTTCACGGCGTCATCGGAAAAGAGAAGGTATGAGCTTTGAGGATCACAGAAATGTGAACCTAACCCAGCTGCAGCAATGGCCGATCTGTCACTGAAGACATGGATATCCCTGACTCGGCTGAAAAGCCTTCCATAACCGGCGCAGAAAGTATCTCTTTCAAAAATGTTTCTCCACGATTCCCCACCGTCAGAGGTATAGTATATAACCTGATTTCCATGCTCAAAATCAGCTCTGGTCCCTCCGATCCAACCATGGCGTTCATCTATGAAGTGCACGGCGTCAAAGCGAAATCGATCCCCAATTTGGTATGAGGAGAAGATCATGTCATTCTCAGATACATCCGTTCGCCAGGGGTTATTACTCATACTGATAAAACCCCTCTCACCGGCGAGTACTATTCGCCCCGATGTTAAATGTATATCCAAAACAGCTTCACCAGTCTGACGGTTAACCAGAAAACGGGTCCAGTTCCTTCCGCCATCCATTGTGCGAAAAACCGTAGGCTGTCCGCCCCGTATTCTTGGGCCTGCGGTATATCCTCTCTGGGAATCGATAAACTTTACGCTGTTGAGGTCTGAGTTGATACTTTGAGCCTCCCAAGTGGTTCCGCCATTGGTAGTGCGGAATATGGTGTTGGCGCTGCCGGGGCTTGAAGAGGATTTTGAACCCACAACCCATCCGCTGTTTGCGTCGGTAAAAGACGCAGAACTAAACGTTATGTCAAAGCCCGGGGAGAATTGATGAGTCCAGCTGCTGCCCCCATCAGTTGTGGTGTAGACCGCACCACGGATCCCTCCCGATGCTCTCCTTGACCCTACAGCCCAGCCTCTTGATGAACTGACAAACTGAAGATCCTGTATGTCTTGGGCATCTGCGGGAAAAGATGTTTCTCGCCAGGTATTGCCCCCATCTGTTGTACGCCATACCTTCACCGCATTGCCAGACCCTGCACTGCGCCTTCGTCCGCTGATCCATCCGCTGTTTGGATCAGAAAAAAATACGCTCATCAGATCATACCCTGTATCGAGCCGAACAATCGTCCAGCTGCCGCCCATGTTGCGGGTGATGGCTACCGTGCCCTGACTTCCCACTACAAATCCGGTTGTGCGGCTGACAAAGTGTACATCAGAAAAGGCCGCATCTGATCCCGCTGACAGCTTACTCCAGCTCCTTCCACCATCGACACTCTTTAAAATTGAGCCCGTGTACCTCTTCTGCTCATAATCCCAGCTGGGGGTGCCCGCTGCATAACCTGTATCACTGCCGGTGAAAAATATACTTCTGAATGTCGAGGAGGATTCCCTGAATTGAAGCGTTGTGTGGAACGGGTAAGCACTTATATACATAAGAAAAATCAAAAAAATCATAACGGATGGCTTTTTCATAATAACTCCTTAAGTGAGAAAGGAAGGGACCGCATTCAAACTATTGTTACAATGTTGTGATCTCAACTTCTATGCCATGAACCTGAATTATCACATGTTGCCTTTGCCGTTTTTTTGATTTAATTTTTACTCATGCTAAGAATTTTGCTTCAAACCGATGTGGGTCTGTTTATAGTTCTCAATTCATTGAGATCGGCGGGACTGGATTGGGTGTTTTGGTTTGTCAGTCTCTTTGGGAACGTATGGGTTTCACTGCCCCTTGTTCTTGGAATCACTCTGTTAACCGCACCACGTAAAGAACTAAAAAACAAAGCGCTGTTTGTCATCTTCGTCTTAATGGTAAATGGAATCGTTACAACTCAGCTCAAAACTGTAATAAACAGACCACGGCCAGTCCAGTTCTTTGCCCAGAATGCAGATCTCCCACGGCAGATCCCCCCTCCACTGGCACTCTTCCCATCAGAAACTCAATTCGATTCCATCACTGCCCGCCTCGCCGGGGCGGGCTTGAAATACCAGTCCTTTCCATCGAGTCATGCTTCAACTTCCTTTGCTTCTGCAGCTGTTCTTTTTTTACTTTTTGGAAAAAAATTACGGATCGCTTTTCTTGCCGCTGCGCTTATATCATATTCAAGAATCTACTTAGGAGTGCACTTCCCGCTGGACCTGCTGGGAGGAATGTGCACAGGGATCGTTGTTGCAGGTGCTCTCTTTATGGTTTGTCGAAGAACATGGGACAAAAACAGGAAGTAATCCCGCATGTACCAAATAAAAACTGTAACTTTAAAACAGGAGAAACCTAATGTATTGTTCACAATGTGGTAATAAGCTTTCTAATCCATCAAAAAAATGTCCGGATTGTGGAAATAAACCAGATTCACCAATAAGCTCCTTTGATGAGCAGATGTCTCCCAGGAGAAGAGGGAAAAGCCGAATCATGAGATCTGTGGTTTCCGAAGCGAGATTTCATCTTCTTCCCTCTCCCTTTAGAATGTTTCATATTGTCAGAAGAGGTATTGTTAACTTACTAAACCGAAATTAGGGAGAAGGGGCTTTAACCGGTTCAGGTATGTAGGGACACCAGAAACTTTGGGATCACCAACAAATAAACCTGAACAATGTTGCCTAAAACCAAATTGAGAAACGGGGTAAGTGCTTTTTCAACCTTCCCCGTTTTTTCAAAAGGTTCTTGTGAATATTTCCCAACCCTTACTGTGCATTTCTCACTGAACAACCAACCCTAACCGATTCAGCACTGTTTACACCGCCACCGAATCTGTACTGTTGTAGAGACTCACTATTACAGCTTTATTTCTCTTAATCCTTAATCCCTTACCCCAACTCTCTGAACGGAGCAAAAAAGCAAACAATCAGGGCTAAACGCTACCTTTCAGATTACAGTAACACCCGACAGGAGATCAGAGACTTAGAACTGAATCAGGTTTAAAAAAACTCAGTTCAAAATGACTGCAGAATGTATTATTATTGTAGTAGTACAACAGTGATTTTCAATTAGGGACAGATCAGATGACTGTAGAGATATTTGTGGCGATAATAACCATATTCGTTCTTTTTATATTGTTTCTGGTGATTAGCAAAACCATGAACAATACTATCAACGTACTGGTTAAACTTCAGTATATTCTGAAAAAGGAATGGGAAATCAAAAGCGAGGCCCTTGAAATAAAGAAATTGATGGATGCTCGTGCAGAGGAGGAAGCGGCCGGTGAAAGAGCCAGGCGCAAAGCAGAATCCTCAGAAAAACAGTAAGTCACACTCACCCCGGCCTTTTCTACAAAAAAGCTCCGGTAAAAACCCGATGGAAGAAAAATGAGTCAGATCAAAAAAGGAAAAATCCTGATTTTTTCCGCTCCCTCCGGAGCCGGCAAAACTACTCTTCTTAACTACCTCGTAGAAAAAATTCCCTCTCTTGTATATTCCATTTCTGCCACTACGCGCAAACCCAGATCTGGTGAGGCAAACGGGGTTCATTACTTCTTCATGGATAAGGAAGAGTTTGAGCGCTGGATTGATGAGGGGAAATTCGCCGAATGGGAACTCGTTCATGGTAATTATTATGGCACACCCAGGGAATTTATCGATTCTGTGATCAATTCTGGAAAACATATAGTGATGGATATTGATGTTTTCGGAAAAAAGAAGTTTGATAGAGTTTATCCTGAAGCTGTGGGTATTTTAATTGTCCCCCCCTCAATGGAGGAGCTTGAGCGACGTTTGCGCGGCAGAAATACCGATGAAGAGGAAGTTATTCAAACAAGATTGAAAAATGCGGTAAAAGAGCTTCAGTTTGCCCGCAAGGAGGGCCGGTATGAGTATGAAATTGTCAATGATAATCTTGAAACCGCCCGCTCAAGCCTGCTTGGGCTTGTAAAAAGGCTTACGGATGAGAGTTGATGGTGCACAAAGCCATGCAAGAACTGGTTTTTCAGTTTCCTCTCGATGGTGATGACCGGTATATCGGACGTGGGACATCATCCCACATGCGCCTCAATGGAATGGGCATCTCTGAGAAACACGCTGTATTACGCTGTGATCCCCGTAACCCCTGGATATCCGATAATAACAGCACTTTTGGCATACACCTCAATGGTGTACCAGTCTCTCAGAGTGCTCTGAAGAGTGGGGCTGTTCTGACAGTCGGACTTCAGCAATTTCGAGTCGATATAGAAAATGGGGTGCTGTCACTGGAATCTTTGGCCAAGAGTCAGAAATGTGAGGGGTTTAAAGCTGCCCATCAGCTGATCGGCAGAGATCCCCAAAACCATATCTGCCTGGATCACCCCCTTGTATCCCGCTGCCATGCCTCCTTTAAAGCAACTCCCCAATATCTTCAGATCCGGGATAATGGAAGTACAAACGGAACATTTGTTAACGGGAAAAAAATAGCAGAATCAGAGGTTTGTGAAAACGACACGGTTCATATCGGTCCTTTCAGGTTTGTGGTACGGGAAAGGGCGCTTCATAGGTGTGATGAAAAAAACAGAATCCGTATTGAAGCCAGAGATGTGAGCATCGCTTACAAGGACAGATATCTGCTCAAAGAGGTGAATACCACAATTGAGCCTGGTGCGTTTGTGGCACTGCTTGGTTCTTCGGGAGCCGGAAAAACGACTCTTAGCCGTGTACTTACCGGAGAAATCATTCCCCGAAACGGAGAAGTGCTTGTTAACGGTTTGGCATTGGAAAAGCTGGGAGGTGGACTTGGGAGGGATGTGGGTTTTGTATCTCAGCAAAATCTCCTCAGACCAGAACTTAAGGTTTTTGAAACTTTCATTGAGCAGAGCCAGCTGAGATTTCCTGCAGAAAGCAGCAAAGCGGAACGGCTTTTACGGGTGGAGGAGATCATAGAACTTCTGGAGCTCAAAGAGGTGCGAAACAGCAGGGTGGGGGATCTATCCGGTGGGGAGGCAAAGCGTGTACATCTTGGTGTGGAGCTTTTAGCATCTCCTGCAATGGTGGTTCTTGATGAGCCATTGGCGGGACTGGATCCGGGGCTGATTATTAAGTTTATGAAACTGTTCAGGCGCATCTGTGACAGGGGACAGACACTTCTTCTGACAACTCATACCCTTGAGCATATAGAGCTCTGTGATAGAATTGTTTTTCTTCACAAAGGGAAAATGCTCTATGAGGGGGTTCCCGGACATCTGTGTGAAAGCCTTGGAGTTTCTTCGCTTGCAGAGGTTTACGGAAAAGCCTCACAATGTACTTCGGCTCTTTTCAATAACAACAAACTTCACCTCAGGGATTTTAAGGGTTCCTATCTTCCGGGTGAGAAGAGCCGTACCTGCTGGTCTAATCCCAATCTGATCAGAACCGCGTTTTCACACTTCTCACTTCTTTTTAAACGATACACCAAAATCTCAGTGCGTGATAAAAGAAATTTCCTGATCTTTCTGGCTCAGGCGCCACTTATATCGTTGTTCCTGAGCGGGGTCTACCGTTCTTCCACCTCTCTTTTTCCCATAAGTTTCTACTTTTGTCTTACTGTATCTGGTCTGTGGATAGGGGGGATCAATTCTGTCAAAGAGTTCGCCCGTGAGTGGTATTTAATCAAAAGGGAGCGCAGAGCGGGTATGATTCTGGGCTCCTATATTTTTGCAAAGCTCTCGGTTGCGCTTTTTCAGTCCCTGTTTCAGGCTGCCCTTTTCTCCGGATCACTCCTTTTGGCATTCAGAAATCTTTCATTCTCCTTTTCTCTGTATGTTTTGCTCTGTGCGACTATATTCTGCGGAAGTCTTCTGGGTTTGGCGGTGAGCGGTTTCTCTGCAACTGTGGGGCGGGCGATCACTGCGATGCCGATAGTTTTGATACCGCAGATTTTTTTCTCCGGTATTCTGATCTCTTTTGATATGATGAGCGGATGGGGAAGAGCTTTATCACATTTGACACTCTCAAGGGCACTTTTTGGTATAATGAAACAGAGGTTTATTCTGGGGCATAATTTGTTTGAACCAAATGAATGGATAACTTTGTTTTATATCATTACTGGATTAATTATTTTAATTTTCGTGGCTTTGCATGGGAAAACCAGGCCCAGAGCACTTAAAATTTAACAGGTAAACAGTATACCAATGTTAAGAACCAGAGATACAGAAAAAATCCCTGCCTCAATAGGACATTACAAGATAATCGGCAAGCTCGGTAAGGGGGGGATGGGGGATATATACAAAGCTCTTCAGCAGCCGCTTAACAGAATTGTGGCTCTAAAGGTCTTACCTCCTCAGTTATCCAGGGATGATGAGTTTTCCAAAAGGTTTGAAGTTGAAGCAAGAGCCATTTCGCTTCTCCAGCACCAGAATATTGTAAGTATTTATGAGTATGGGGAAGAGGATGGATACAGGTTTTTTGCCATGCAGTATGTGGATGGCACGGATCTTGGCAAACACATAGCCACACACAGAGCCCTGGCCATTGATGATGTGGTGGACATATCAAAACAACTCTGCCGTGCTCTTCGCTATGCTCACAATAATAACGTTATTCATCGAGACATAAAGCCACAAAACATCCTCCTTGACAAAAAAAGTACCGTGCGGCTCAGTGACTTTGGTATAGCCAAAATCTACTCTGGCACAAATATCACAATGATCGGCTCTGCTGTAGGTACCCCTGAGTATATGTCCCCCGAGCAGGCACAGGGCAAGGATCTCGATTCCCAAACTGATATCTACTCTCTTGGCATTGTGATCTATGAAATGCTTACCCGCAGGCCCCCTTTTATGGCAAATAACTCCATGGCTGTTGCCTACAAGCAGGTGCATGAAAAGCCTCTTCCGCCATCTCTGAAAAGAAAGGATACTCCCAAGCGTCTTGAGCTTATCGTGCTTAAAGCTCTTAAAAAGGACAAAAGCGAGCGGTATGAATCTGTTGAAGAGATGCTGGATCATCTTGATTCTGTCGATGTCTTGGAGCAAAATGACAGGCCTACTTTACATTTGAGTTCTCCGGTAAAGAAACAGAAGAGAAAAAAAAGAGATTCACGGAAAGAGAAAACAAACAGGCGTATAACCGATAGGCGCAGTGGGGACAGGCGTGACTACAAACCCTATGGAACATATTTCTTCCTGAAAAAGAAATATTGGATCGACATGGTGAGGATGCAGTGGTTAACCTGGCTTGCGATTATCGGTTTGGGTACGGCATTTGCAATTCACCTGCTGAATCATCCCTGAAAAATCCCACTTAAACCGGGGGGAACTTTCCATGAATACGCGTGAAAAGGGCAGGGCAGGTGAAAACCGCGCCATAGAGTATCTTCTCAGCACTGGTTACTCGATACTTACCAGAAATTACCAGACCAGAAATGGTGAAATCGATTGTGTCGCACATGATGTCGATGGAACAATCGTATTTGTTGAGGTCAAAACTGCCACTTCTCTTTCTGCAGGCAATCCACTTGGCTGGATTACCTTAGGTAAACAGAAAAAACTTGCCAATCTGGCAAAAAGGTTCATCTATGAACATCAGATGCACAACAAACCCTGCAGGTTTGATGTTATTTCCATAGTGAATGGAAAAATTGACCACATCAAAAACGCATTTTTTTCCCCCTGATATCGAGCCTTACTTCCGGCGTGAGTGTCAGTCGGGACTTCAGGTGGGGAAAATCAGGAAAAAACTTAACAGGTATAGCAGGTAAACAGATATCAGCACAATTCCCTTCTTGCGGGTAAGGCGATATCCGGTCCGCAGCATCAGAAACATCGCTCCCACAACTATAAACATCCAGGGAAACATAAAAAAAGCCTCTCTTCTGGTTAGTGTAAGAGGGTTTACTATAGAAGAAACTCCTATCACAAAACATATGTTCAGGATATCGGAGCCAAGAATATTGCCCACCGCAAGTTCTCCATGTCCCTTGCGCACAGCCACTATGCTGGTGGCAATTTCCGGAAGTGATGTCCCAAGGGCAATGACTGTCAGTGCGATTACTGACTCTGGTATGGCTAACCGGGAGGCTATCATAATTGATGAGGTCACTATGATCTCACTGGAAATTATTATCCCCCCAAGCGCTAAAAGGAAAAACAGAACATAAAGGAGAAGCGGTTTGCTCTTATCCTTTTCGATCTCTTCCTCGATCTCCATAAGTTCCTGAGTTTCAAAAACCGTTTTGCTTCTTTGATTTTGGAAGTAGAATGTGATTATATAAATGGTAAGAATAAGTGCAAGGATCGCTCCCTGCCATCTTTGAATCGTATAGTCGTTGAGAACAAAAATAAAGGTGAGTGCCTGGGATAGTAGGAGGAATACACCGGCTGTTTTAAGTACTTGTGGCTGAATTGCAATTGCACCGGTGGCGATCAACCCGGCCATGCCAAGGGCTAATCCGTCATTGCAGATTACCGACCCAATGGCGTTGCCTAAAGCCATTTCCGGTCTTCCTCTTAATGCTGCAATAATTGAAACGGTGATCTCCGGAGCTGAAGTGGCGAGTGAGACCAGCACAATTCCTATAATCAGCTTGGGTATACCGAATCGATCCGCAATAACGACTGCACTTTCTACAAAGAGATCGGCGCTTTTGGTAAGCAGTATGAATGCTGCAACAAGTAAGAGCCAGGCAAGCAGCACGTTACCGGTAACTATGCCTTGAATAAAGTCCAAATATCCTCCATGCCTTATCGGGGAAACACTCCAAATCTGCGGAGCTAATGGTCTGTTTCCATTTATATTCAATAAACTGAACTGAAAATATTATTTTCCTGTGGTATCACAGTAACTTTTCACCCTAAACAAACAATTTCCATGCAAGAAATGGAGACTTTCCAGGGAACAATATGAATTTTATTGAAGAATTAAAGTGGCGGGGTATGATCCATGATATAACTCCGGGGACAGAAGAAAAGCTGCTTAAGGATGTAACCGCAGGATACGTTGGGTTTGACCCAACGGGGCGTTCCCTTCACATCGGACATCTGATGCCTATTATGATCCTGATGCATTTCCAGCGTTGTGGTCATAAACCCATTGCACTGGTCGGCGGAGCCACCGGAATGATAGGCGACCCGTCCGGGAAATCTGAGGAGAGAAACCTTCTCTCAGCAGAGGAGATAAAGCTCAATCAGGAGAGTATTAAAGTCCAGTTGGAGAAATTTCTGGATTTCAGTGAGGGACCAAACAGTGCCGAAGTGGTAAATAACTATGATTGGTTTAAGGATATCAGTTTACTTGACTTTTTACGGGATGTGGGGAAACATCTTACTGTGAACTATATGATGTCAAAGGATTCTGTAAAAAAACGTTATGATCAGGGTATATCGTTCACAGAATTCAGTTATCAGCTTCTTCAGGGATTTGATTTCTATTGGTTATACAAAAACAAAAACTGTGCACTTCAGATGGGTGGATCTGATCAGTGGGGAAATATCACTTCCGGAACAGAGCTTGTCAGGCGTAAAGCTGGGGGAGACTGCTATGCTCTGACCTGTCCGCTTTTAACCAGGTCTGATGGGAAAAAATTCGGTAAATCTGAAGGCGGAGAAAGTGTGTGGCTGAATTCCGAAATGACTTCGCCGTATAAATTTTACCAGTACTGGCTTAACAGCACAGATGAAGACGCTTCAAAGCTTCTGAGAATATTTACTCTGCTGCCCAAAGAAACAATAGAACAACTCGAAGCCCAGCACTCTGAAGCTCCACATCTTCGAATTATGCAAAAGGAGTTGGCAAAACAGGTCACTACTATGGTTCATTCGGAAAATGATTACAAAACTGCTGTCGAGGCATCGGAGATTCTCTTTGGAAGAGGGTCAACGGAGGCTCTCTTAAGTTTGTCTGAAAAAGACTTCCTCTCTGTGTTTGAAGGGGTACCTCAGGCTGTGGTAAAAAAAGATGAGTTGGAGGAGGGGGTTGCAGTTATTGATCTGATTTCGGAGAAAAGCGGAATGCTTTCATCAAAAGGGGAAGCGAGAAGGTTGATCTCTCAGGGTGGGCTTTTTATTAATAAACAGAAAATCTCTGATCAGAATCAGGTAATCAACACTTCAACGCTTCTCAATGAAAAGTATATACTGCTGCAGAAAGGCAAAAAGAATTATTTCGTGATACGGGTAGCCTGATCTCTCAGGCTACAATTACTTGCTTGCCATCAGTTTGTCCCGCTCGTAGTGGAGTATCGGGTCACATTTTCCGGGAAACTTTTCTGTTACCTTGTCTGTGCATCCGGTCTCCTTGAGCATGGCGCAGCTCTGACATACATTTTCGAACCACTCATCACTGATACCGTCTGGCTTGTTTGTACCCTTGCCATCGCAGCTACCAACCTGATCCAGCTTTTTTACCACTCCCTGAGCAACTGCTGCAATTTGTTGAACCTGTTCGGGCGGGACCTGACGTGCTACTAACTGAACGTAAACTGAAAGGGCTTCTTCTACCAGCCCTTTTTCCTCTTTTGTCAAAGCCATATGCAATCTCCTCTGTGTTTTGTTCAAGAAAAATAGTATTTTCATGTATTAAATGCCACGAGTTTACCTTTTCTCATCTCGGGAACTCTATGAAACTTGTCACCTTTATATGCACCGGCAATATTTGCAGAAGCCCTATGGCTGAGGGAATCCTTTCAAAAATGCTTGGCAATGCACAGCGTTTAGACTGCAAAGTGACTTCAATGGGTATCCATGGACTGGATAACCAACCTGCATCTGAAAATTCTATAATAGCATGTAAAGAAAACTGCATCGACATCTCTTCCCACAGATCCCGCCCGCTTGTTGCTGATGAATTGGTTGAGGCGGATGTGATATTTACCATGGAAATTGTGCAGAAAGAGTTTATCAGATTGTTCTTTCCAAGAGTGGAAGAGAAGACTTTTCTGCTTGGATCATGGCCTCAAAAAGAGACCAGAAAAGGGAATATCAGGGACCCTATCGGGAAATCTCTTAAAGAGTACCGAAAAGCCTACAGGGAGATTGAAAAACATATCAAAAGAGTTTTTCCTCTGGTTCTTGATATTCTGCCGGAAAATCACTGATCAGTTCTATTTCCTGGGTGTTAAGTGTATGGGTGTCATTGTGGTTGTACCGGCCTTTTTTGCTCATTGTCTTTGGTATTGTAAATAGCCCCGTTTAATACTATGAAGCTGCAGAAATAAACAAAGTTACTCAATGAGCTTGCTCCATGAAAACTGAGTTTGTTATATTCTTCTCGTAAAAAACAACCTAAAGCTGGGATCGTTTAGGGATGTTGAACATAAGAAGGGGTTATTATAAAAATGAAAAAATATATTGGGCTTCTGGTAACCGGATACCTGCTCAGCACATTCAGTATATGCGTCAGTGCTTATGGAAATGATCGTTCGGAAGGTGCTACGCAGTTTCCCAGAGAACAGACACTCTACGTTTCGGGATATCAAAAGGGTAACCCGCATTCATTCAATCCGCTGCACTGGCTTCCTGCATGGCCCGTATGCTCTGAGTCCAGAGTTATGTATGAATCACTTCTTACCTTTAATTCCATGACCGGTGAACACAACCCGCTTTTGGCAACTCTTCACGAGAGAACTGCAGAATATGTCTCGGTCATTATGAATCCTGCCGCACGATGGAGTGACGGGGAAGCCTTGACCGGTGCAGATGTCGCTTTTACCTTCGGACTGGGGCTCAGCTACTGGGAATCGCCCATCTCATATATCAGAAACTATCTCAAAGAGGTTATCGTAGACACTCTTGAGGGAGGTGAGGAGCGTGTCACTCTTTTGGTCAACAAGCAGCAGCGCAACAATCCTTTGTATATTGTAGACTTCCTTTCAATTATTCCCATTCTTCCCCAACATATTTTTGACTCTCTTATTGAATATCACGGCTGTTTCTCTGCTGTACAGCAGAAGCTGATGAATCACAGTCAGGTAATCTCCGGGCCCTACAATCTCTATACCGTTACCAATGAGTACATAGCACTTCAGCGGCGCGATGACTACTGGGGGAATGATGCACTCTTCGGAGGGAGAAAGGCAGCTCCCCGATATATTGTTCATCCTATTTACAAAACAGATAAGGATGGGGTTGCAGCTCTGAAAAACGGTGAACTTGATGTTTCGATCAAATATCTCCCCCGCATCTGGCTCAAGAGGGATCACGGTGTTCAGACATGGTATGACGACTTTCCCTACTATGTACCGGGATCAATCTCCATGTTCATCATAAACGCCACCCACAGTGCCCTGGGAGACAGAGAGCTGCGCCGAGCCATGGCACATTCCATCGATTATGATAAAGTCAAGCAGCTTGGCATCTCAGGCTACACCCCTGATATTACCTCAGGTCTTATTCTTCCTTTCGGTGAGGAAGCCCGATATTTTAACCAAGAGGATGTTGATGCCTATGGTGCCACACTTTTTGATCCCCAAAAGGCACGTACCATTCTTGAAGCCGCCGGGTACCGTTCTTATTTCTCCGAGTATCGGGGAAAACCGGTACTTGACTCCATGGTCGACCGAAGCGGGAAACGTGTTCCCACCATGTTCATCAAATCCAATTCCGGCTGGCCTGAATTCGATGATATAGTCCGTATTGCCGTCACTTCCATGCGTGAGGTTGGAATCGATGTGCGTGAGGATTTTGTCGAAGGACACCTTTACTGGCCGGCTATGTTTGAGGGTGATTTCGACCTTTTTGCCTACACTCCCTACTTATTCCTGAGCGCCACCATGCCCTGGCTTAGGTTCGAGACCATCTTCTGCACCTACAACTGGAATCCTGTCGGCGAGGATATGGCTGCAAATTTCGGACGCTTCAACAATCCGGCTCTCGACTCCTACATCCCGGAGATCGACAGCCTGCTAAAAGTGATTCCGTTCATAGCTGATGACGACGAGCTAACAGAGGCTTACCGCCAGCTCAACAGAATTTTCATGCAGGAGCAACCTACACTTCCTCTAATCTACAGACCTGAAGATTACTATCAGTTCAGTACTCGTGTGTGGACAAACTTCCCAACAGAATCAAACCCCTATGCTCCTCCGCGCATTCCCACATCCGGCCCCGGTCGTGATATGCTTTGGGAAATTCACCTGGCCGAGGATGCAAATTAGATGATGCTCAAAACTCCTGAGATTTGCCCTGCACTGAGGTGCAGGTATTTCCTTGTGTTTGTATGGTTATTCACAGGACCTGTTTTTATAAGACTTTTTCGCTGAGCCGATTTCACTGGCTATTCTGAGTCTGAGGGGGGCAGAGCATGTACGGAACCGAACAGATACGTTTTCAGGTATTTGGCCGTTTATCTGGTTGAGGAGCATGTTCAGTGAATCATTAATTATGAGAACTGATGATACTTAACCTGTATCGTATGGATAACAGGGACTGAAAAAAGTCAGCCCCTGCCGTCCACATAAGCAAGTTATTTAACAAAAGATATTTTCCTTGATTGACTCACGCCCTCTCCGGTTACTGTGATTATAAACAGCTGTGCTCCGGGGGAGGTGATATTCCAGTTTATGCTGTTGCCACCCTGGACAAGGCGCTGGTCAGGAAGTCTGCTGATTAATCTTCCATCCAGTGAGTGGATAGAGATAGTGTAGGATCCGCTTTTTGGAACATTTAGACTAAGTGCCTGTGGTGTTGCGCGGAGAGAAAAAGATCCGGGTTGTGTACGTGTGGTGGCTGAGACCAGTATAGAGTTGAAGTCCCATTCCACACCAAACAGAACAATTTGACTAATTTCAAAGCAGCCTTCATTTTGTTCTGAGTAATCGGTAACAGCAGGCCAAAGTGAGATTTTTCTTGTTTCACTTAGATTGAGTTCAGTTTCAGGATCTGCCCAGGGTGGTAATTCAAATCTGCCATTTGACAATATCAGCGTATCAGTTCTCCACTCTGAGCTGCCTGTAAGCAGGGCCCTGTGGGAGGGGATGGTTTCGTATGGAATATTTTGGTCAAGGGTCATGTACAGATCTGTCGTACTTCGGTAGGTTATGATTATTCTGTGAAGTCCGCTGAGATTATTTCGTAACTCCGCAGTAAGTGCAACCCAGGGTCGTTGAGTTGAGGAAGGCCTGGGGACTAAATTATAATCGATGGTAATAGTGTCAAGGCCGTTTAACCCATATCCGGTATCAGTATCAGACCCGTAGTTATCGTGGTGTGTATTCCAATTTATATTGGCTATAATGTTTCCGGTGTTGGAAGTGTCGTCGGGCAAAATGTCAATATAAGTTGCACTTATGGTAATGTTCGAATCGGGAACAGTAACCACAGTGACTGAGCCATATATGTTTTCGACATCTGATATATCACCGGACCACTGGCTGAAGGCTTGTCCGGAAGGAGCGGGATTGGCGGTGATGGTTACAGCAGAGCCGGCTTCATATTCACCGCTTCCGCTGCCATCGTTTACAGTTAAGGTGTAGAGTTGGGGTGTGTCATAAAGTGGTACAGGTTGTTTACACCAGTTGATTACATGTCTTCCGCTTACCATTCTGACTTCTGGAATTGAGAGCGCATAGAGTATAAACTGTTCTACTGCTTCTCTCATCTCCTCTAAGGTTGCGTTGGGGATATCTTTTGCATACTCTTCTGTGTAGTATTGGGAATGGGCTGAAAAGAAGAAGGGAGCCCTGTTACCCTCAAGTCTTTTGTCAAGATTGTATTTGAGTATCCCAAGAACCTCATTTGCGCTTAGCCTGTAGGTGTGCCACAGGCTGTAATCGGAGCCAGAGATTCTGTCATTGTTAAAAACAGATGTGTTTGTACTCATCCGTTGGAGCAGACCGGGCTCTATCCCATATTCCAAACATTCTTCATCGGTGAGCGGAATCATGAATGTGTGATTTGGGAGTTGCCATAGATCGGGATGACTTGAAATAGGAGTTCTGCGTGAATCCCACCTTACCCATACATCATTCCAACCTGGCGAGCCCTCTTCCATCGTATATGGCCAAAGAAAATCGGTGCCATCCTGAGCTCTCTGGAACCCCTCCTGAACAGAGCAGTCATAGAGGTACCCAAGATCGCTGAGAACCTTGAAGGTAGTATCTGAGAAGTGAAGATAGGGAGCGCGAAACCCGTAGATTTCCTCTGAAGGTATATCCAGAAGGGATGAAACGGTTTGAGTGAAACTGCTGATTTCTGCTAACCAGGTCTGGTAACTGGCTGTGGGCAGAGAATCCCCGTAGCTTATATGATTATGGGAATGGTTGCCAATTTCATGCCCAAGATCATAAGCTCTTCGGTGTGCCTGAGCAACAGAAGGTCTTGCCTCAATCACACTTGAAATAGACAGAAAAGAAACAGATGGTTTCGTGCCGTCAAATGTGTAAATGTTACCGCTACCCTCAGGGTTTCTTAGTGTGTCAATAAAATCCAATATCCAGTTGATTCCTTCAGCACGGGTGTTGTCGTCAAAGCCAAGAAATACAAATTGGGGGACATTTTCCCGCTCAATGATTCCCGGGGGGTTAGGGGAGGGGGGATTTGCATTTAGTAAAACTGAAATGCTCAAAAGTGCGAAACAAAACAGGTGATGTCTGAAAGTTTTCATTCTGCTATCTCCTTTAAAAGAACGTGTGAATGTAAGCATGATGCTTTTTTTGGGACAAAGAAACAAAACAAACAGATGTTTCTTAAGTAGTGATCAACTTCTGCACAAGCGTCTCTGCGCGTGGTGTTGCGAAGCGGGCAAAAACAAAAGAGATAGCTTGCACGCGGGTGCAAAACCGCTCTGCCCTGTACTTATTTACCTTTAAGTCTGTGCAGGTCAGAACAGATCTGGATTTACCTTAAGTTAGTGCAAAAAGTGAGCCTTTCTCGTTTTTAAAGAGAGGGGACTTCAGAACTGTTATGGTGTAAAGCGCAAAAGGGTGCAGGTTTAAATTTGCAGGGTTAAGTTTACAGATTTATGTAACGGAATGGTAAAAGACAAAGTGGTTAGTCAAGGAGATGCCAGCCGCCGTCTACCTTTATTATCTCACCGTTTATATATTCATTCTGTATGAGGAAACGGAGAGTGTGGCGGATAAACTGTGGGTCGCCGGTTTTCCCCAGGGGGATTTTCCGTGCAAGTTTTTTAAATGTTTCTCCGTTTTGCTCCTGGGGTGAGGGGAGGATGGCTCCGGGGGCTATGGCGTTAACACGGATTTTTGGAGAATATAGAAAGGCCATCTGTCTGGTGATATCGTTAAAGAGCTTTTTGCTTATCCGGTAATTTTGATAATTTACGTTGAGTGGCTCAACATGTGCATCGGTGATATTTATAATCCATTTCCCATCTTTTGCACTCTGCACAAAAGAGTTTCCCAGTTTTGCAGGAATGAGGGCGTTAACAGAGATTACCTCCTCAAGGTGAAGGGGGTTGGTGAGGTTTCCGGGGGTGAAAACTGAGGCGTTGTTTATCAGTCCACTCAGGGTAAGCGGCAATCTCAGCGCTTCATCTATGAGGCTTTGGGGGGAGTGGCCAAGCTCCTGTTGAAGGAAGTATACACTTTTACCCCTCAGCTCAGTGAGTGCCGGCTCTGGGGTGCTTCTGTAGTGAATAACAACTGCGTATCCTAAATCAAGGCACTCTTTTGCCAGCGCAAGACCTATACGCCTGGATGCTCCTGTTATCAGTACTGCTTCTGGATGTGGATTCATACCCCTGAAATTAGGTAATTTTACACTACTGTTCAACTGCTTTTTTCAACCCTCTTGTTTTTTGAAAGTGAATGATTATGAAAATATGTAAGATTTTACTCCACCAAAGTAACCCTTTTCCTTTGGATGGAGTTAGTATCGGAAGGAAAATAGCCTGTTCAGGAAAGACTCGTTTGTGGGCAGAGCGTTCAGGAACAGGATTTGATACTGTGATAATACATTATATAAGCGCAGTGGAGAGGGATGAAAAAAGAAAGTTTGAATTGGCACCGATACTTGAAATACTGTGTGACTATGGGGTAAGCAGCCACTTTTTGATTGACCGGGAGGGGAAAGTGTATCAGCTCGTACCAGTTGAAAACAAGGCCTGGCATTGCGGGGCCAGCATCATGCCCCCACCCGACAGAAGAAAAGGGGTGAACGAATTTTCCGTGGGAGTGGAGCTTATCGCTACTCATCATTCCGGTTTCACTGATATGCAGTATAGATCCCTTGCAATCCTTTGTAAATATCTTCAGGCGCAGTGCGGAAAGGAGTTAAATTATCTGGGACACTCTGATATCGCAGGAGAAAAGGCTGTCGAGATGGGGCTAAGAGAGGATAAGAAGCCGGACCCCGGCCCTCTTTTTAATTGGCACAAATTTATGCAACTGCTTGATATTGTGCGGTTGCCGAATATAGAATTTATTTGTGAATGAAAGCAGAAATCTTCTTTTTCGGATTTGAGCACTCAAGGCATGCTTCTTTGGCTGTTTTCTTGCAGTCTGACAGGGCGGATTACATTTTAGAATGACTCGGCTCTAAACTGTTGAATTCTGGACAATAAAAAAATGTATGATTTAAAAACTACTGAGGAGGTAATGGGGTATGAGTGAAAATAATCATATTCTAAGGAAATATCTTGCTTTTTTATTTTTTCTTGCGGTGCCCCTGGGGCTTTTTGCCGATACCACTTTTGAACAGCTCATTGAGCAGGGGAAATATGAGGAGGCCCTCTCCTATGCAGATGAAAACATAGCTCCGCGCGAACGGACCTCGCAGATATGGGTTCTGATTGCAAGGGCAAATGAAAAACTCGGTATGCCGGAAAAAGCACTCGCCTCCTATCTGGTCTCCTGGCGTATGAACCCCGAGGACTACAACTCCCTTATCGGGGCTGCAAAAATCTACAACAGACTGGGTCAGTTCCAAAACGGACTCACCTTCTCCCAAAGGGCTCTCGAGCAGAACTTTACCGCCGAAGCAAGCTGGGAATACGCCCGTGCATGTATCGAGCTGGACAGGGCGGTTGAAGCCAGAAGTGCGCTTGAAAAGGTGGTTCAGACCGATCCGTCCAATGTTGTCGCAACCCGCGAACTTGGAATTATCTATTTCGATGAACAAAACTACTCCGCAGCAATCCCTCTTCTGAAAATCGCTCTGGGTGAGGAGGAGAGTGGAGAGATGCTGTTTAGAGTTGGTAAGGCATACATTGAAATCGGTGTGGATGACAGCGCCCTTGTCTATCTCAGCAGTGCTGTTGAAAACCAGACTAATGTATCGGAAGCTTCCCTGCTTATTGCCCGCGCAAATTTCGGACTGGGCAACCATGCCGATGCCGCAACGGGTTTCGACAATGTCGAGGAGACCATGATGACAGCTTCCGACTACTACATGATGGCTGTATCAAAAGAGAATGCCGGGGATCGATCCGGTGCGCTCGATGCCTACCGTTTGGCCGTGAGAAGCTTTGGGGATTATACCGGAAAAGAGGCTATCCTCTCCCGTGATAAAGTCGGCAGAGCTGATTACGAACAGGGCTCATATCAGAGTGCCCTGGATCATTTTCAGTTTATTGCTCAGGCCGATGCTGAAGGGGAAATCGTCTCTGACATACACTTCCTTATCGCCGATGCACATCAGGCTCTGGGCAACAGCACCGAAGCCATCTCAAGTCTCGAGAGAGTTATTGAACTTGACACGCTCAACATTGAAGCCTATGCACGCCTCGCCGACCTTTATGAACAGAACGATATGCACGATTGGGCACAGCTCACCTACGAAACCATGATCTCTCTCGACCCAAGTGATCCAAGCATCTTTCTGGCACTGGGCAACTACAACCTTCAGGCTGGCCGCTACCAGGAGGCTATGGAATATTTCCAGACAAGCAACAACCTCAAGGTCAGTGCAGAAGCCTCTGAGGGACTTGCCATTTCCGCTTTCAGAACAGAACATTTTGAAACCGCAGGTCAGGCTGCCCAAACTGCCCTTGGGTTGAATGAGGACTCCTGGGAGTCGCGTAAGATATTGGCTGAAGTTCTCTTCAGAGATCAAAACTTCGGCGCCGCACAGGGACACTTCGAGGTAATGGTCGAAAAAGAACCGGAAAACCTCGATTACCTGAATAAACTGGCCGTGTGTCTGAAACATAACAACCAAAGAGCTCAGCTTGCTTCAACTGACAGAAGAATCACTGACCTGGATAAGGAAAACATTGAAAGCAGACTCCGACTCGCACATTACGCAGATTCTCAAAATGACAAAACAACTGCTCTTGAAATGTATAACGATCTGGCTTTGCTTACACCTGAAGATCAGAACGTGTTCAGACGTATCTACGAAATCTCCTATGCCGAAGGTAATCTTCCTGAGGCAATAAGGGCTAAGGAGAGATATGTTGAGCTGGTTCCCGATAATGCCATAGCACGGAGGGATCTGGGAGATGCATATTACGAGGCCCAGGACTACGATAATTCTCTCGAAGCATACAGAAAAGCCATAGCTCTGGATCCGCAGATCAGCGGTTTCTACCAGAGATATGCCGAAATCGTCATAGCCAAGGGGCAGCACGATGAAGTAATCATGGCTCTCACAGGGGTGATAAACTCCGGTGATGCAGATTTTGGAACCTACACCACTCTTGGTATGATCTATCAGAGAAGAGATGATCACGAAAAGGCAATCGATATGTACCAGAGTGCCTTGCAGCTAGATCCTCAAAACACCGACGCCCTTACAGCTCTGGGCACAAGCCAGGCCGCAAGCGGTGATCTAAACGGCGCAATCATCTCCTACGAGCAGGCCGTGATGATGAACCCCGATGCGGTTGAGGAGTATAGGGAGCTGGGGGATATCTATGCCCTTCAGAACAGAACCAATGAGGCCATGAGGGCTTACAGAAGGTATCTGGACAGAAATTCCGAAAACCTCGAAATCGGGCGCAAAGTAGGCTCGTACTCCTTTGAAAGAATGGACTACGAAGATGCTGTCAAATACCTCGGGCCTGTTGTGGAGCAGACAAGTGAGCAACATGTTCATATGATGTTTGCCGAAGCAAGCTTCAAAACCGAGGAATACTCAAAAGCCATATCAGTGCTTACCCCTCTCACACAAAGGGATGGATTGAGTGCCTCTGTCAGAAGTGATGCTTTGAAGATGCTGGCTGAAGCCTATGAAATGTCCGGGGATGAACCGAATGCTGCACAGGCCTATATCGACTACATCTCTGTGCCTGGCACAACCGATCCTGATGCAGCTTTCAAAGCCGCTTACCTGCTGGAAAAAACTGAGCAGGTAGAAAGGGCTATAGATATTTACGAAAACAATATCAGGAATTATCCTGAGGATTTCAGAAATATCCTAAGGCTTGGGCTTATTTATTCCACAAATGAGGAAACAATCGAAAAAGCTCTTCCGCTTCTGGAAAAGAGCACCGATATCGCAGACTCAATCCCTGAGGTGTGGCTTGAGCTGGCAAGAGCGCATGGAACTCTGGGTAATACCGATGAAGAGCTTTCAGCCTACAACAGATATGTGCAGTTTGACCCCCAGGATCTGGAAGCTAACAGGCGTATCGGCACTATCCTTATGGAAAGAGGTGAAGTGAACGAGGCTCTTATAAGCCTTGAAATCGCAAACACCTTCTCTCCAAACGATCCTGGCATAATGACACTTCTTGCTGCGGGCTATGTTGAAACAGATCGTGTCAATGAAGCTATTGACCTTCTCAACAGAGCAAAAGGGATCGACTCTGAGAATGCAGACATAAGATTTATGCTTTATGAGCTGTATCAGTACACCGGTCAGACCAGGCAGGCGCAGAGAGAAATTGAGCAGCTTGTTGAGTTGAAACAGGATAATAAATACATGCTGATGTATGCAAAAGCGCTCTTTGACCAGAATAATCTGGATAAGGCGGTAGAGGTGGTTGAAGACATCCTGGGTGTGGAGTTTGATAACATAGAGGCTCTTATGCTCAAGGGCAGAATTCAAAGATCACAGGAAGATTTCGAAGGCGCTATTGAAACCTACGAAGAAATCGATCTTATAGTCCAAAATTATGCACCAGCTCTTTATGAACGCGGTGAAACCTACATGGAGATGCAGAGACCCAGATGGGCTGAAACGTTCTATAATCGTGCCATAAGGGCAGATCCCGAGTATGCTCCTGCAGAGCTTGGACTCGCCAGGATGGCTAAATTAAGGGGAAATGAGGAAGAATATCGCAAGCACCTGGAAAATGCACAAAGGTTAGATCCTGAAAACCCTGAGGTGCTCAGAATGCTCAGGGAAAGTTCTGAATAACGGCACTGATTTTGCTAAACAGAGAAGGGGTAAGGGTGTAAGCTCTTACCCCTTCTCTGTTTTAAATGAGAATTTGAAAAGGGGTCCGGCTTTTGCATTGAAAAAATAGTATGGATCATTTTCACTTTTTTTGTGGGTTATTTATATTTTTGGAGGAAATAGAAAAAGAAGTTCAACTTAAAACAATATTGAATGCGGGAACTCGTATTACTTATGCAGCAACAAAGAAATGATGATCAGGAGCTGTTTGATCTTTGGCTAAGGGGAGATCCTCGGGGATTCTCTCAACTTTATGATAAGTACAAAAACCGTGTTTTCGGGTTTTTGGTTCGCATGACCGGTGACAGGGAGATTGCAGAGGATCTTTTACAAGAGACCTTCTTTGCAGCCCTAAGAAATGCCGAGCAGTTTGATCGATCCAGAAGTTTTTTAAGCTGGCTATTTGGAATTGCTCACAAAAGAACGATCGATTACTTCCGTCATGCGAAAGTTGAAACAGATCATAAAGAGGACACCGGAGGATCGGTGGGGAGTAAAATTGAATCACCCGAACAACAGTTATCAAATCAGTCACTGCGGGATTTGATAAATGAGGCGGTTGAAACACTCGACCCCCTGCAGAGAGAGGTGTTTTTGCTCAGAGAGCTTGGCGGTGTACCTTTTAAGGAGATTGCAGAAATTATGGATTGTCCGATAAATACAGCGCTTGGACGGATGCGTCTGGCATTGAAGAATATTAGGAAGGAATTGAAAAAAAGGGGGATCAATGGTGTGCAGTAAATGGGAAGAGTCAGGCTTTTTGTACAGCTCCGGAGAATTGGATCAACAAAAGGCCCGGGAGTTTGAAGCTCATCTCAAAGAGTGTAGTGAGTGTGAATCTGAGCTTAAGGCTTATATAAACGAAAAAAACTCCCTCTTTACCGCGGATGTTCTTGGAGAAAATCCATCCGAAGCCGTCTCAAAGGAAATCAAGAGAGTTTGCGCAAGTGGTACAAAGCAGTTTACTGGGAATCCGCTGTTCTCTTTGATAGCCAAAAAAGCCGCAGTGTCGATGTTGTTACTTATTATTGGGTTCACCACAGTAAGTTACATCAGACTCAACAGCGAACAGGCACAGTCGATGAAATCTCGTCTGACTGTTAAAAATGATACTGTTCGTACAACCGCCAATGCCGAGTTGGTTTCCGCTCAGGATAGTGCTCTGTTTGACTCTCTCAAGCGGGATTCAAATGCCAATTTTTCAAACACTCGCGGCAACATGGAAATGCAGGGAGTGGTTCCTGTTGATCTGACAGACGAATAATCTCTTATTTGCCCTCCTTTTAGCCCGTTTATTTGCTTTTTAAACGGGTTCTTCCTTTTTTATCGTGTAAAATCACATTACTCATTGTATTTTCCATAGTTATCCCGGATATGATTCTGGCCCTGATAATTGGATACGCAGTGTGGAATGTTACCCTCTTTTGAAATTTAAAGATCTTCACTCTACTCAGATTCAATTAACCGGGTCAATCTAATCCTTTTATTATCTTTGGTATTAAATAATAATTAATGCTTTATGCAGCGCACTAAATTGCTGATCAGAATTATAAGAATTGCACAGGTTATTGTTGCGCTCATTTTGACCGGGGTAATGATGAGGGCGATGGCGCTATTATATGAACTGCTCAGAGCGGAGGGTGCATTTTGATTTATTGTGGTTTGCTTAATCCTGCTGTCGATTTATGTCTTAAGCTTGATAGATTTGAAATGGGAAACACTTTGTTGGATCTGCCTTCAAGAGTGGTCCCATCCGGTAAAGGCATTAATGTTGCGAGGGTTATAAAGGCTCTGGGAGAGGATGTCTGTGTGGCTGCTCTTATGCCTGAGAATGATAGCCTGAGGTTCAGCTCTTTTTTGACAGATTTGGGAATAAAGCCGCTCTTTTTTGAAACTCCGGGAAGCGCAAGGATAAATGTGACTCTCTCTGAGGAAAAAAGTGCCTGTGTATCGCATCTGAATTGTTCCTCCTCTCAGGTGCCGCTTCGTGTACAGGAAGAGTTTCTTCAGTTTATCTCCGGACATATCAACAAATCTGATCAGTGGTGTTTTTCCGGCAGTATACCTTCGGGGTTTGAAAAAGATATTTATGCCAGAATTGTAAATATCTGCCACAGTAAAGGTGCCGATACACTTGTTGATACCAGAGGTGATGCTCTCAAGCATGGGATAAGGGCAAGACCTCTGATTATCAAACCCAACATCACTGAGCTGGAGGAGTATTTTGAGGAGCCTGTTCATGGTGTTCACCACATGGCTCTGAAGGGTAAAAGATTTATCGATATGGGTATTTCCTATGTGTTTATATCTCTTGGTGCAGATGGTATGATTGCGTTGCATAAAAATGATTGTCTGCTCTGCTCGCCCCCGTCGGTCAGGGCTGTAAGCACTGTGGGGTGCGGGGATGCACTTGTTGCAGGGGTCGTTGTGGCATTGAAAAGAAAATTCTCGTTTCCTGAAATCTGCAGGATGGCAGTTGCTTGTGGTGCTTCAAATGCTGTGCATGAGGAGCCTGGGGTTGTGACCAGGGATGAGATATGGCAGCTCATGGAAGATGTGCAGGTGAATGCAGTTTAGTACGAAAGGGCTCAATGTATGAGAAAATGTATGAAAAGAATTTTGGTTACCGGAGGTGCAGGATTTCTGGGTTCTCACCTGTGTGAATTCCTTGTAAAGCAGGGGCATGATGTTATTTGTTTGGATAATTTTTTCACCGGAAGAAAGTATAATGTGGAGCATCTGATGGATTATCACAATTTTGAGCTGATGCGCCATGATATCACCATTCCGGTTTTTCTTGAAGTAGATCAGATTTACAACCTTGCCTGTCCCGCTTCACCAGTTCACTATCAGTACAATGCTGTCAAAACGATAAAAACTTCGGTGATGGGTGCGATTAACGTACTTGGACTTGCCAAAAGGGTCAAAGCCAGAGTGCTTCAGGCTTCCACTTCTGAGGTCTACGGGGATCCAACTGAGCACCCACAGAAAGAGACATATTGGGGAAATGTGAACCCTATTGGGCTGCGCTCCTGTTATGATGAAGGGAAGAGAGTGGCTGAAACGCTGTTTTTTGACTATCACAGAATGAACAGTGTCGATATAAGGGTGATGAGAATTTTTAATACCTATGGCCCAAGAATGCATCCCGATGATGGGAGGGTTGTTTCGAATTTTATCGTTCAGGCTCTCGAAAAGAAAGACATAACCGTGTATGGGGACGGAAGTCAAACCCGCTCTTTTTGTTATGTCGATGATCTTGTCAGGGGTATGATCGGGTTGATGAATACAGAAAATGTCAGGGGGCCGATAAATGTCGGTAATCCGCGCGAATTTACAATCAAGGAACTGGCCGAAAAAGTCATAGAACTTACCGGCAGTTCATCCAAAATTATTTATAAACCTCTGCCCTCTGATGACCCTAAGCAGCGTAAACCTGATATCACTTTAGCTCAGGAGTTCCTCAACTGGAGCCCTCAGGTGATGCTAGGGGAGGGATTGGAAAAAACAATAGAGTATTTTAGAAAAGAGTCTTGTGAATTATAAATTACAGTTTTCGTTTACTGATTTTGACATTTGGAGGAGTTCGTGACAGCTTATAACGCTTCTGAAGCAGAGCCAAAATGGCAGCAGCGATGGCGTAGCTCTAAACTGCATAAAACTGAATTTGATCCCGCTAAACCAAAGTTCTTTGCCCTCGATATGTTTCCTTATCCATCCGGATCGGGGCTTCACGTGGGGCATTGTGAAGGGTATACTGCCACAGATATCATTACACGGTACAAAAGGATGCAGGGATTCAATGTGCTTCATCCAATGGGATGGGATGCGTTTGGATTGCCGGCTGAGAACTTTGCCATAAAAACAGGGACTCATCCCAGTGTTATTACAGAGAAATCTGTGGCAAACTTCAAGCGCCAGATTGACTCAATTGGTTTTGCCTATGACTGGGACAGGGAGATTAATACCACCGATCCGTCATATTACAAATGGACCCAATGGATATTTATTCAGATGTTTAAAAGAGGGCTTGCATATGAGGGCACGGTTCCCATCAACTGGTGTCCGTCCTGTAAAACCGGTTTGGCGAATGAAGAGGTTACTCAGGGTAAATGTGAGCGGTGTAGCTCTCAGGTAGAGAAAAAGGATCTGCGTCAATGGATTCTCAAAATCACCGCCTACGCAGACCGGCTTCTTGAAGATCTTTCCGAAGTTGACTGGCCGGAATCAACGCTGCAGATGCAGAAAAACTGGATCGGCCGATCTGAAGGTGCTGAGGTGGTGTTCAGAGTTGCCGGGGGAGCAGCAGAGGGGGAGCAGATACGGGTATTTACAACCCGACCCGATACTCTATATGGAGCTACTTATATGGTGCTTGCACCGGAGCATCCTCTTGTAGAAAAAATCACCACAACCGATCAGGAGTCAGCGGTTAGGGAGTACCAGCTCTCTGCAAGAAAAAAGAGTGATCTGGAAAGAACTGAATTAACCAAGGAAAAAACCGGTGTCTTTACAGGAGAGCACGCTGTTAACCCGGTGAACGGGGAACCTATTCCCATATGGATTGCCGATTACGTTCTTGCCGGTTATGGTACCGGAGCTATTATGGCTGTACCTGCACACGATGAGAGAGACTTTGAGTTTGCCACCAGGTTCAATCTTCCGGTAAAGAGAGTTGTTGCACCTGCTGATGGAAGTGAAGTTGATCCTGACACTGCATTCGTTGATAAGGGTGTAAATATAAACTCCGGTGATCTTGATGGTTTGACCACTGATAAAGCGAAAAAAAAGGTAACCGATCAGCTTCTGCAGAATAGGCTGGGGAAAGCGGCGGTTAGTTACAGGTTAAGAGACTGGGTGTTCTCCCGCCAAAGGTACTGGGGTGAGCCCATACCTGTTATACATTGTCAAAAGTGTGGTGCGGTGCCTGTGCCTGAAAAGGATCTGCCTGTAACGCTGCCGGATGTGGACAGGTACGAGCCAAGCGGAACCGGTGAATCACCTCTGGCAAATATTGAGGAATGGCTCAATACAACCTGTCCGGAATGCGGCGGGAACGCCAGAAGAGAAACCAACACTATGCCCCAGTGGGCCGGCTCATGCTGGTATTATCTCAGATACCTTGACCCTAAAAACGATAAAGAGCCGTGGTCCAAAGAGGCGGATAATCAGTGGATGAATGTAGATCTCTATGTGGGGGGGGCTGAGCATGCTGTTCTGCATCTGCTCTATGCAAGATTCTGGCACAAAGTACTCTATGACCTGGGATATGTATCAACAAAAGAGCCATTCAAAAAACTACGTCATCAGGGAATTGTGCTGGCACCTACCTATAAGGATTCTTCCGGTAAGTATCATGAATACTCTGAAATTGAGTTCAGGGACAATCAGGCCTATCTTAAGTCAACAGGCGAAAAGCTATTGACCGAAATTGAGAAGATGGCAAAGTCCAAACTCAATGGGGTCAATCCTGATGAAGTGGTGGATAAATACGGGGCAGATGTGCTACGGTTGTATGAGATGTTCATGGGTGAATTTGAACTTCCAAAACCATGGGACTCAAGAGCTATAGAGGGGTGTAACAGACTGCTTCGGAGAGTTTGGAGAATGGTTGATGAGTTTGACCCTGACAAGGCTCCCTCTGAGGACACGAACATACGTATTCGTCACAAGACAATAAAGAAGGTTACATCCGATCTTGAGGCAATGAAGTTTAATACTGCGATTGCCGCAATGATGGAATATGTAAATGAGTTGGTGTCAAAAGGTGCTTCCTCAGAAGATCTTTCAGTTTTGGTCAGACTTATTGGTCCCTATGCTCCTCATTTGGGAGATGAAGCCTGGGAGAGGCTTGGCAATCAGGACTTTCTTATCAATGCTCAATGGCCCGGGTATGATGAAGCTTTGGTTGTGGATACAACCGTGACCATAGTTGTGCAGGTAAATGGTAAATTGAGAGCGGAGTTTTCTTCGCCCAGGGAGGCTGATAAAGAGCAGCTTAAAGAGAGAGCACTTTCTATGGAAAAGGTTAAAGCTCATCTTGAAGGCAAAGAAGTCCGCAAAGTGATTGTTGTACCGGGTAAACTGGTCAATATTGTGGCTTCTTAGAAGTAAATAGCAAAAGAAGGTGAACGAAAATGGTTGAGATTATTGTAGCGTCTGCAAATGATGGAAAAGTAAGAGAGTTCCGCGAAATGTTTTCTTCTCTTCCGGTGCGATTATCTTCGTTGCGGGATCGATGGCAGCCTGTCCCCGAAATAGAGGAGACAGGCTCAACCTTCTACGAGAATGCCAAAATCAAAGCAGACTGGGTATTTGAAAACAGTTCGGGAATATGGGCTCTTGCAGATGATTCGGGTCTGGTCGTGGATGCCCTTGACGGGGCACCCGGTGTTTACAGTGCCAGATTTGCCGGTGAAAATGCCAGCAGTGATGATAACAACAGAAAACTGCTCAGTTTACTTTCGGATATCCCCGGAGAGCAGAGAAAAGCCAGGTTTGTGTGCACTTTAGTTTTAAAAACAGCACCCGACAGGTATATTTCTTCTGAGGGAACCTGTGAGGGAGAGATTACTTTTCAAAAAAGCGGCACTGCAGGGTTTGGGTATGATCCGATATTTCAGCCCCAGGGGATGCAAGTCACCTTTGCAGAGATCGATTCGGAAAAGAAAAACCAAATTAGTCACAGAGGAAAAGCTTTAAATAGTCTGGTCAGGGAATTACATGGATTTTTCGGTTCAGGGAGTTAATACACCACAATCAGGAACACCGGGACGAATTCTGGTAATAGATTCTTCTACGCAGATGCGCTCTAAGGTAAAAAAGATTCTCCACGAAGCTGGGTATCAGACCCTTGAGGCTCAAAGCGGAAGTGAAGCATTGAAATTAATCGGAGAAGTGGCGTTAGATGCGGTTATACTTGATGTGGTGATGCCTGATATAAACGGTATAGAAGTAGCAAGGAAAATTAAGGCGATAACAAAGGATTGTGAATTTCTACCCGTTTTATTACTCTCCGGTTTAGTGGATGAAAGTCATAAACTCTCCGGTCTGAAATATGCCGATGATTATGTGGCAAAACCTTGTTCATGCGCAGAGCTGATTGCCCGGGTGGAATCGCTTCTGCGTATTCGGTTTCTCCAAAGAGACCTTCTCCGTTCACGCGAAAACTACAGATCCCTGTATGAACACTTTCCCCATTTGATTTTGACACTTGATACACAGCTTAATATCGTCGATTGCAATCAGATCTTCTGCTCCTCTCTGGAAATAACAAAAGAACAGGTCATTGGTAAGCCGATAGTGGGGTTTATCGATATTAGGGATCACTCCCGGCTGCTCCATTATCTCTCTCTGGTCAAACATCATCAGACTCCGGTTAAAAACCAGATGTTTGAAATGTCTGCCTCCGGCGGGGATAAATTGTATGTTGATGTCAAGGGTACTGTGATTGCGACAGAAGAATCTGCTCAAATGATTCTTCTGACAATGGTAAACATTACAGAAAAAATCCGTTTTGAAGAAGAGAAAAAGATTGCAAGAAAACAGCTGTACAGGTCAGCAAAACTTGCCGCTATCGGAACTCTGGCTTCCGGAGTTGCCCATGAAGTGAATAATCCGCTTACTGCCATAATGGGGTTCTCAAGCTCTATACTAGATCGCATACAACAAAACGAGACTCTTGACCCTAAAGAACTCCAGCATTATCTTCAGATTATTATAGGGGAGACAATGCGTTGCCGTGATATTATTGACAACCTCTCACGTTTTGCAAGAAGAGATGAATGTACTATAAAGGAGTTCTCTTTGCATGAGTGCATCGATAATGCACTGAAACTTATCCATTCGAGAGCTGTAAAGAAGGGCATCTCATTTGAGGTCAAAGTCGCTCAGGTGGTTAGGGTTAAAGCGGATCCAAATAAACTTGAGCAGGTGTTCTTTAATGTGTTCACTAATTGTTTGGATTTTGCAATCAGTGAATCCGTTGTGAAAATTTCCCTCTCAGGTGGTTCGGGAAATCCGGATATGGTTAAACTAAAAATTTCTGATCAGGGTCCGGGTATAGAGGCTGAGGTGTTATCCTCTGTATTTGATCCTTTTTTCACTACCAAAGACTCCGGCCCGGTTGCAGGAATGGGGCTGGCTGTTTGTTACAGGATGATGGAGGATTTTGGAGGGAAAATCGAGATTTACAATGATCTCGAGGCTGGTGGAACTACTGTATCTTTGGAAATCCCTAAAGCGTAATTCAAACACAAAAACAGGCATCGTATGAGTAAAGGGAATATACTTGTTGTAGACGATGAGGCATCACTAAGGCTGCTTCTGCAAAATGAGCTGACACGTTCTGGCTATTCGGTAGAAACTGTCTCTGATGGTAATTCTGCACTTGATAAAATCAAGGACGATTTTTATCATGTTATTTTACTTGATATAATCATGCCACGGATTGACGGCATGGAAGTACTAAGGACTATCAAACAGGAAAACACAGCTTCTGAAATTATTATTCTCACCGGAAATGCAACCCTGGAAACAGCTATTGAAAGTATGAAACTTGGGGCTTTTGAGTACATAAGGAAACCTTATATCCTCAAAGAACTAATTATTCAGATTGAGAGAGCAATGAAGCATCAGCGCTCTTTGCTTGATCTGGAGATATTGCGTCAGGAGCTCAAAAAAACCGGACACAGCGGAAACCTCTTGGGAACAAGTGCCCCGATGCGCGGACTTAAATCTATGATTTCAAAAATTGCCCCAACTCAATCGACTGTTCTTGTGCTTGGTGAGAGCGGCTCCGGAAAAGAGGTCGTGGCCAGGGCAATTCATGAAAGCAGCACCCGAAGTGACAAGCCTTTCATACCGGTGAACTGTGCATCTCTGTCAGGAACTCTTCTGGAAAGTGAATTGTTCGGGTATGAAAAGGGTGCTTTTACTGATGCAAAAACTCAGAAAAGAGGACTGGCAGAAATCTCTGATGGCGGTACACTGTTTTTGGATGAGATAGGGGAGATACCTATCAATTTCCAGGCAAAATTGCTGCGTTTTCTTGAAACCGGGGAGATCCGTCGTGTAGGTGGAACCAGGGATATCGCTCTTAATGTCAGAATTATATGTGCAACCAACCAGCCTCTCGAAAAACTGGTTGAGGAAAAAAAGTTCAGAGCAGATCTTTATTACAGGTTAAATGTACTCTCCATTACGGTTCCTCCTCTTAAGGAAAGAGTTGAGGATATTCCTGTACTTGTTGAAAGCTTCATATCTCTTCAGGGAATTCAAAAAGAGTTTGACAAAAGTGCCATTGATATCCTGAAAAAATATGACTGGAAGGGAAATGTCAGGGAATTGAAAAATGTAGTTGAGAGAACCTGCATCCTATCCAGAGGCAGAGTGATTTCTGCTCAGGATCTCTCCTTTCTTGATCTGTCAGAAAAAGTTGTTGAAAACAAACCTTCATCGCCTGACATACAGAATCCTGAAATCTGTACACTAAAAGAGCTGGAGAGAAAGCATATTGTCAATGTTTTAAAGCACGTAAACGGACACAAAAGCAGGGCTGCAAAGATTCTTGGAATCTGTCCTAAAACTCTTTATCTGAAAATGAAATCCTTCAATATAGTTTCAGTATACGAATAATCAATCAAGCTGTACTATTCTTCTGATAATCCACTCTGAAGCCATAAGGCCAAACAGCATCAGAAGTATAAACCAGTTTCTCTTTATGCTGAATGTCTCCTGCACGGTACGGCCCTGAGTTGTACTGCCTGAAAACTGCTCGCTTAACAGATGTGGGTCACCGGGCAGAGGTACAGCAAATTGTTCAAGAAATCCACTGTTTTGAGATGTTACCCTGAGTTCGGAAATGTCCTGGTAAACCTTTATTTCTTGATTCGCAGCGTATTGAGTTTCATCAAGTTGAAGGGTGCATCTCATCATATATTCACCTTCGGCCAATTCCGGCAGCACAAATTCCCTTTCCAAATTTCCTGGTACCGAAAAAGATACAAGTGTATCAAACACAGATAAATCATTTTTGCTGAAGTGAAAAGTTAGACTTGCAGGTGTAAAAGGTCGTGCACTCGAGGGAAAAACTGCGTTGAATTTAAGTGAGTCTGAATTGTAAAGAGGTTTGGGGGGGTAGGCCAGAAAGGAGTCTGAGATATTGTTATAAAGCAACTCCTTTGCACTCTCAAGAACAAGGTGGCTGAAAAGAAATGGCTCGTGCTCATCCCTGTCTATTGACAACGGCCAGAAATCCCATTTCCACATACCCTTTACGGCACAAAACAAACTGTTTGTCTCTCCTGTTTTTCCTGTGAAAAGAAGTGGTATGGAATCACCTGATCCATCCTGGATTGCTGATACCAATTTCTGTCCCATTTTAAGAGCTTCTGCATCAGAACAAACCAAGAGAGCATCGGGGGGGGGAAGATTATTGGTTATGCGTGATTTTATGTCAAGGTGTGGAGAGGCTGTGTAGCGGTAGTTATTCGGCGAATCTATTCTGGTATATGGACATGGCAGTGCTCCTAAAAATACCGCAACCCCGTAAGGTGGAAGTCTTCTGAGTTTGTTTTGTGCATTATTGTTCCAGGCGGTAAGAAAGAGGATGTCGGGTTGGTTGCTTTGGCGCCAGATATTTCTTTGTGTAAGGGCCTGAGAAATGAAACGTCGATTAAGTGTTGGTTGAGGTGAGAAAAATTGATATTTGATCTGTTCCGGTAATGCGTGGTGAAGAAAAGAGATGCATATCTCTTTTTGATCCTCTTTATGGACAGCATCAATTGTGTAAAGTGTCCGACCCGGTTCAACATCTGTTATATGGAAATCAGCGGCAGCCCGGTAATGTCCTGCACTGTCGGTTGATAATAGCTTTTTTTCAATTACCCTGTCGCCTTCTCTGAGTATTAGGGCTATATTGGATTTGTTTCCGGAAAACCCATTTACATCTGCTTTGACATGCATCGAGTTTCCGAAGGATGTTCCCTTGGCTGTTTCGATATTCAAGTCTATAAAAGGACGGGGCCTGGCTTCTGGCAGCCGCAGATAATGCACCGATGAAAAGGAAAGTGCATCAGGTGGGAGCCGCGGATTTGTCCAGTGGCCATCTGTAATTAGTATCAGTTTTTCAGCATTACGGTTTTTTCTCCTGAATGAGAGTGGGAAATCGCTTCGGGAATCAGAGAACTCAAGTTCTTCGATATCAGAAACATTTCTCAGTGAATCGCCAAAGGAGTAAAATGAAAATGACACATCGCTCTGCTCATCTGGCTTGTTAAGTTGCTTAAGCAATGGTATCACAGCTGAATCGGGAGAAAAAAGGCCCATGCTTTTGGATACGTCGATTAAAACCGGTATTTCATTATCAGTCAGCTGAAATCTCTCAAAAACGAAAGCTGGCTCCATAACAGCCACAAATATCAGAATCATCCAGCTAAGGCGTACCAATATAAGGGCAACGCGTGCCGGTAAAGAGATTTTATACAGTGAATACCTAAGGATCGAAAAAAGGGCGATCAGAAGCAACAGAACTGTGAATGTTGAGGATACGTTGTTCATGTTCTTACCCGATTCTGTTTCAGGTTAAATTTCACATACTTATTTTTTTGGCAGTGAAAGTCGCCTTTTTGACAACTACAGTATTTTTTTTCCAGTACCGGTCATCCTGCTTCGGGTGATCGGTTGTGTAGTGAAGCCCCCTGCTCTCTTTCCTTCTCAGGGCGGAAGTTATTATAAGTCTTGAAATGGTAACGATGTTTCTCAGCTCAAGGAGCTGTGGGGTGATTCTTGTTTTCTTGTAAAAGGTTTCGATCTCTTTTTCCAGAAGATCTATTCTTCGCAAAGCTCTGTGGAGACGGAGGTTTGAACGCACTATTCCTACATAATCCCACATGACAGATTGAATCTCGTGCATGTTGTGGGAAAGAAGTATCCACTCTTCGTTATCATGTGTACCGCTTTCATCCCAATCCGGAATTTCATCCGCTTGGGGTGATTTGATCTTTCCTATCTTGACAGCGGCATCCAGGGCTGCCCTGTAGGAGAACACTATCGCCTCCAGAAGAGAGTTTGAGGCCAGCCTGTTTGCACCGTGTACACCGGTACAGGCGGTCTCTCCGCAGGCATAAAGGTTGGCAATGTCGCTGTTTCCCTGGTAGTCAACCATTATCCCTCCGCAAATATAATGGGCTGCGGGGACAACAGGGATGAGATCTTTGGTGATATCGATTCCAAAGCGCAGGCAGGTGTTATAAATATTTGGAAAATGATCACGGGTCTGAGAGGCCGGTTTATGCGTTACATCGAGGTATACACATGGCTCTGCTGAGATTTTCATCTCATTGTCTATAGCCCTGGCTACCACATCCCTTGGTGCCAGCACTCCTGACTTGTGATACTTATTCATAAATTCTTCACCGGAGCCGTTACGCAATGTGGCGCCATAACCTCTCAAAGCTTCACTTATAAGAAATGAGTTCGCGTCTTTATGGTACAGGGTGGTAGGGTGGAACTGGATGAATTCCATGTTTGAAATTCTTGCGCCGGCTCTGTATGCCATTGCCACTCCGTCTCCTGTTGCTATGGCTGGATTTGTTGTGTGCTGATAAACCTGTCCGGCGCCTCCGGTTGCCAGACATGTTATTTTTGACCTTATCTTGAATATTGACTTGTCAACACAGCTGAGAACATAGGCACCGTAACATTCACGTGAAACCAGTTTGCTGTGGAGGTGATGATCGGTTATCAGCTCTATGGCCATGTGGTTTTCATAAAGTGAAACATTGTCAAGGCTGCGAACGGTTTTGAGCAGTGCATTCTCCAGCTCCCGGCCTGTGAGATCTTTGGAGTGCACTATTCTGTTGGCGGAATGTCCGCCCTCTTTGCCTAAATGGAGGTCATAGGGGTTGTCGTTATGGTCTGTTTTGGAAAAATCGACTCCCCACTGCAGAAGCTCCTTAATGCGAACCGGGCCTTCCTCTACAAGTATCCTTACTGATTCGTGATCGCAAAGCCCGCAGCCTGCAACTTCAGTGTCTTCAATATGTCTCTGAAAGCTGTCCTGACTGCTCAATACGCATGCAATTCCGCCCTGGGCATAGTTGGTATTTGATTCAGTGTCATGTTTTTTGGTAATCATAACTACTGAACCGTATGCCGATGCGTGTATCGCATAACAAAGGCCAGCTATACCGCTTCCGATCACCAGGAAGTCGCAGCTTTTCTCATTCATTTGCCTTGTCCTTTAAGGCTTTGGGTTATAAATACAGCTATTATTTTAATATACATTTCTCCGGTGCAGTTCCGCACTTACCCCAAAAACCTTATATGTTTTTGACTCGAAGCGATTGAAACATAAATTCAATAATTGCGGCTGGAAAGAGAAAGTTTTGTCCAGAGCAGCTAATTTATGTGTGTGCGGGGGAAAATTTTATACCCAGATTTCACCTTCCGATTTAACAGTTCTCTTTGCTCTATGATTTTATCGGTTAAATAATGTATTTTGAATCGTTTACATCTGTTCTGAAGATATTTGAGCCGGCAAACTACTGAGAAAATATCTGCTGAATCTGTTGTCGGGGATCGGAAAGCGAGAACAGATGTGTGCTGTATTATTCTGTTTTCGAGGGGTACAGAAGAGTGATGAAGCAGAAAACCGATTTGTCTGAAGGGCTGAAAATGTCCCTTTTTTTTGCATCTGGTTATGAAATACACTTAAATTATGATTGCCGGATCAGCATTTTTTTTAACTAAACACACTGGTATAACGTACTTTAAATAATTGATAAAAAAATTGCGAAAGAGCTGTGCAGGAAACACAACAAAAAAAAGAAACAGTGCTGAAACGACAACGAAAACGGCAAAATTTACTCAAACGGTTTCTGTTGCTGGCGATCTGTATTATTTTTTCTGTTGTGGTGATTATCAATAACCGCGACAGACTTATCTCTTCAAGTGGCAATGATTTTTCTCGGCACAGAGATACAAGTCTGGCTGAACCGGAGCAATCTGCGCGGGATACTTTTTTATCCCGGGAAGATGTGTCTCCCGATGAAAGTGAAGTGCAGGCTGTTTCCCACAGCTACGATACAGAGCAGATCCTCTCTTTATATCTTCCCGGCATCAGATCAGATGTTCTGGGCAGGGATAATCTGACGATCCATTTTTCGGTTGAACTTTTCACCGATTGCAGGGAATTGCATCAGGAGATGCTCTTTAAAAGAAACGAATTGAGAGTGATGGCCATAAAAGTGATAAGGAAAGCCGAGGTTGGGGCTATCCGTCCGGTTATTCTTAAACCGCAGCTTTTGGAGGCCATGAACTTAATACTTGAAAATGACAAATTGACTGATTTGGAATTCAGGACCTTTCGAATAGAATAAAGGAAAAGAAATTATGGATTTACTGAGCGTACTCGGTAAAGTGTTTGGATCAAAACAGGAAAAGGATATGAAAAAGATCCGTCCTGTTCTGGAGCTGGTAAACAGTTACAGAGAGACCATGCAGGCTCTCAGTGACGAGCAGCTCAAGGAGAAAACCGCAGAGTTTAAAGGGCGTATTGCCGGGGGTGAGACTCTTGATGACATTCTGCCTGAGGCTTTCGCGGTGGCAAGGGAAGCTACTCATCGTGTGCTGGGTGAACGTAAAATGGTCTTCGACCACTATCAGCAAAAAGAGATCCCTTTTATGGCTCACTTTGATGTACAGGTTATGGGTGCGATTGCTCTTCACCAGGGGAAGATCTCAGAGATGAAAACCGGGGAGGGTAAAACACAGGTTGCCGCAATGGCTGCTTATCTCAATGCTCTGAGCGGAAAAGGGGTTCATGTCATTACTGTTAATGATTATCTTGCCCGGCGTGACAGTGAGTGGATGGGGAAAATATTTAATTTCCTCAACCTGACTGTGGGTTGTCTTGACCTCACAGATCCGCATAGTCCCGAGAGAAAAAACGTCTACGCCAGTGATATCGTATTTGGTACAAACAATGAGTTTGGATTTGATTATCTTCGTGACAACATGGCCACCTCTCCGGAGCATTGTGTGCTTCGTGAGTTGAATTTTGCCATCGTGGACGAGGTTGATAACATCCTCATTGATGAAGCCCGAACTCCTCTTATCATTTCCGGTCCGGTTACCAAAACCAATAAAGAGTACGACGAGCTCAAGCCCAGAGTGGTAAAGCTGGTGAGTGCACAGAATCAGTTGGTGCAGCGTATTATTGCCGAGGCTGAGGATTTGCTTAAAAACGGGGGTAAGGAGTATGAGGTAGGGTATAAGCTGCTTGTTGCAAAAAGGGGCGCACCCAAAAACAAGCGGTATCTCAAAATCATAAAAGAGCCAAACGTGGCCAAATATATGAAGGCGGTTGAGACCGAGTATCTCAGGGAAAAGAAACTTAACGAAATTGATGAAGAACTGTTCTTTACCATAGATGAATCGGGGCACAGTGCTGAGTTGACAGAAAAAGGCAGAAATCTTATCAGCGGTTCGAACAGTGACTTTTTTGTCGTTCCCGATCTTTCCGTTATGCTTGGGGAAATCGACAACAATGATTCTATTGATTATACAGAGAAATCCAGGGCGCGTGAAGAGGCCCATCGTCTCTATGCTGAGCACTCAGAGCGCATTCACAGTATTAGTCAGCTCTTAAGGGCATACGCTCTTTTTGAACGGGATGTCAACTACGTGGTTCAGGATGGACAGATACTGATTGTTGACGAATTTACCGGGCGTATTCTTCACGGGCGACGTTATAGTGAGGGACTTCATCAGGCCCTCGAAGCTAAGGAAGGGGTAAAGGTCGCAGGGGAAAACCAGACTCTGGCAACTATCACTTTCCAGAATTTCTTCAAGATGTACAATAAGCTTGCGGGTATGACTGGTACAGCAGTCACCGAAGCAGGTGAATTTCATGAGATCTACAATCTCGATGTGGTGACTATCCCTACAAACAGACCCTTACAGCGGGTTGACCATAATGATGAGATCTATAAAACGCATCGAGAAAAATATAATGCAATAGTCAAAGATATCGAGAACATGACCTCCCAGGGCAGACCCTGTCTTGTAGGAACCACATCTATCGAGAAATCAGAGCTTTTAAGTAAGCTTCTGACCCGGGCAGGGATCAAGCATGAGGTGCTTAACGCCAAATATCACGCCAAAGAGGCTTCTATTGTGGCTCAGGCGGGAAGGCTGGGGGCGGTGACAATCGCTACCAACATGGCCGGACGTGGTACAGACATTGTGCTCGGTGGTAATTTTGAACATCTCGCAAATACAGAACTGCTTAAAGAAGGTGTAGAGCTCGAAGAGCTTTCCCTGGAGGAGAAACGCCGCAAATACAGCAAACTTCTGGAATCAATAAAAAATGAGCAGAAAAAAGTTCTCGAACTGGGCGGGCTGCACATTATAGGCACAGAGCGTCACGAAAGCAGACGAATCGATAACCAGCTTCGGGGTCGTGCCGGTCGTCAGGGTGATCCGGGATCTTCAAAGTTTTTCCTCTCTCTTGATGATGATCTCATGAGGATTTTCGGATCTGAGCGAATTGCAACTATAATGGATAAAATGGGCTCAGATGACGGTGAGGCCATATCTCACCCGCTTGTATCCAAGGCAATTGGTAAGGCGCAGGAGAGAGTTGAGGGGAGGAATTTTGAAATCAGAAAGCATCTTAAGGAATATGATGATGTGATGAATCTCCAGCGCAGTGAAATCTATGGTTTGCGTCAGAGAATTCTGAGGGGTGAAAATTTAAAGGACGATATACTTGATCAGATTGCCGCACATCTTGAAGAGATAATTTACAAGCATACTGCGACTGGAAAACATCCTGAAGAGTGGGAACTCTCGGGTCTCTATGCCGATATCCAGACCGCATTCGGCTTGGTTTACACCATACCCGAAGATCAGCTTGCGACTCTCACTCAGGATGATCTCTTCGACAAGGTCTGGGAAAAGGCCAAGGAAAGGTATGAGGAGAAGGAGCAGCGTTTTGGTGGTCCGCTGATGCGTCAGTTTGAACGCAGTGTATTTCTGATGGTTATTGACTCCCTCTGGAAAGATCATCTCTACGAGATGGATCATCTTAAGGGCGGAGTTCAGTTCCGGGCCTTTGGTCAGAAAAATCCTCTCTATGAGTATCAGAGAGAAGGGTTGAAGATGTTTGAGGAGTTGAGAGGAACTATTGCCAGTGAGGTATCCAGTTATATTTTCAGACTGGAGAGGGCTGAACCTCAAAAAAACAGTTCTCCATTGAATAACTCAAAAACCATTCACGGAGGTTTTGATCTCTTTTCGTCATCTGCTCAGGGGCAGGCTGCTTCAACACCCCGGCCACAGCCCAGACCACGACAGACGGTAACAAATCGCGGTTCTGCAAATGGAGCTGCAGTGCCGGTGCGGGCCGCTGTGCAGGTTGGGAGAAATGAACCTTGTCCTTGTGGCAGTGGTAAAAAGTACAAAAAATGTTGTGGTAATGTATGAGCAGAGGGAAATTTATTGCATTTGAAGGGATAGATGGGTGCGGGAAGAGCACCCAGATCTCACGTGTGGCAAAGCTTTTGCTGGATTCTGGCGTAAAACCTGTTCTCACCAGAGAACCCGGCGGCACCCAAATCGGGGAAGCAATTCGTTCCCTGCTGATAGATCCCCGCTACGAAGAGATGAGTGACACTGCAGAGCTTCTTTTGTATCTTGCTTCAAGGGCTCAGCATGTCAAAGAGAAGATCGCACCGGCTCTGGGGGAGGGACGGGTAGTGCTCTGTGATCGTTTTCAGGCGGCCACATTCTCTTATCAGGGATACGGCAGAGGGATTTCTCTTGATCTGCTTGATCAGTTAAACCGGTTTTCTACGGGGGGGGTTAAGCCGGACCTTACATTTGTTTTGGATATTTCTGTAGAATGTTCAATGCACAGACTTGCTGCAATGAATAAGAGCAAAGATCGCCTTGAAAGTAGCTCAGTGCAGTTTTTTCAGAAAATAAGACAGGGGTATAAGGCTCAGGCTCAGGCCGATCCCGGTATCGTTTTGCTTGACGGGGAGAGGGATATCGATGAGCTTACGGAGCTGATATACTCTCGGATCAGTCAAGAGTTGATGCAATCCTGCCATTAAGAATGGAATTGCTCTTGCATCCTGATGTATTTTCTGCTGATGTAGTTGTTTTTGATGCCAGAATTAAAACCTGTGATCAAATTTTTAAAAACCCCAGGAGTGATAATGGAAAAGAAAATCAGCGAATCGGGTAATATGTTCGGAAAGGCTCCCTTTTTCGGAATCGTAATAATGATGGTGGTTATAACCGGTCTGTTGATGGATTCCAGCAGAGCAGACGGTGATAATTTCTACGCCGATATTATTAGACTGGACAATGTTACCACCAAAATCCATCAAAATTACGTTGAAGAACTCTCTTCAAAGGAGCTGATTGACAATGCCATTAAGGGCATGATGAACTCCCTTGACCCCTACACATCTTACTTCGAAGCCAGAGATTACGAAGAGTTGCGAATCCACACAGAGGGAAAATTTGGCGGGCTTGGTATACAGATTTCCATAAGAGACGATGTGCTGACCGTTATGACTCCGATAAGCGGAACACCCGCTTCCAGAGCAGGGGTACAGTCAGGGGATCAGATAATAAAAATCGATGGGGAATCAACACGGGGTATCTCTATTGAGGATGCTGTTAACAAGCTGCGCGGTGCTCCCGGCTCTCCGGTAAGTATTCTTATAAGAAGAAAAGGCGCTGCCAAAGATATTGAATACTCAATTACAAGAGAGATCATAAATATCAAATCTGTTCCTTTTTATGGCGTGCTTGATGACAGCCTGGGTTACATACAATTATCAAACTTCAGTCAGGAAGCGGCTTCGGAGGTGGAGCGTGCAATCAGGGTGCTTCTTGATGAAGGGATAAAGGGACTGGTTTTTGATCTCAGAAACAATCCCGGAGGATTACTGCCCCAGGCGATCGAAGTTGCCGATAAGTTTCTGCCTCAGAAATCACTGGTAGTTTCAACCAGAGGACGGGTAAGATCACAGAATAACGATTTTTACGGACACGGGCCATCTGTTCTGCCAGAAGATTTTCCTTTGGCTGTGATGGTTGACTATTCTTCTGCAAGTGCATCGGAAATTGTCGCAGGGGCTATTCAGGATTGGGACAGAGGTATTATCGTTGGGGATACGACTTTTGGAAAAGGATCTGTTCAAAGTGTGTTGCCTCTGGATAAGGCACACCACCTGAAACTTACCACTGCCCTTTACTATACTCCTTCAGGCAGGGGCATAAACCGCTCCGATATGAGAAGAAATGACACTGCATCAGGTGAAAACAGGGATGAATCTGAGGATGAGTCCGAAAACAGCGATACCAAGGAGTACAATACCAAAAACGGAAGAGTGGTTTTTGGTGGCGGAGGGATTATTCCTGATATAGTAGTGGAAAGAGATATTCCTAAAATGCCGGTCAGAGCACTTTTCGGTAAAGATGCATTCTTCCAGTTCGTTAACACTAAATATCCTCTGTTACAGGAACGTAACCAGAGGGTAGGGCCCGATTTCGTGGTGACAGATGAAATCATGGAGGCATTTTACGGTTATCTGGATTCCATAGACTTTACCTATAACAGTATTGCACAGCTTCAGTTCGAGGAATTCAAGAAGAAAAGCGGACTTATTCCAGATACTACAATTGATTCTACGAGGGCTAAATTGCTTGAGTTCCCACAATGGAGTGAAGCAGAGCTTGAGGTAATTAAGGCCGCAACAGCCCAAATGGATTCTGTTCTGGCTCAAGACAGCAGGCGTGCAGTGGAAAATAACGAACTCGAAATCAGACGCCATCTCAGGGATGCATTTCTGGCACGTGAATTTGGTCAGGATCATGAGCTGGTATTCAGGATAAGGCTTAAAGAGGATGAGCAGCTAAAAAAGGCAATGGAAATTATTTCTGATGCCGATACGTATAACAATCTGTTAAATCCTTAGGTACAAGATAGAAAATGCTTGGGATAGTATCAGATATCTGGTGCTATCCTGTTCTTAAAAACGAATTCAATTTCAAATGTGCTTAATTTCACATCGCAGGGAGAGAATCTATGATCAATAAAATGCGGGAAATGGCTCCTGTAATCATGGCGGTTATTATTGTCGCTTTTGTTGGAGGTACCATCTTCATGGAGTGGGGGATGAATGTTTCACAAACCGGCAGGGAGAGATCAGCCGGCAGAATCAACGGAACAGAAATAGGGATGCAGCAGTTTGGCCGCATGGTCAATTATGAACGCGAGAGAATGAGAGAAATGATTGGCGAATTGTCTCCCGAGCAGGAGCGCGCCATTCCGCAGCAGGTGTGGGATCAGGAAGTTGAGAGAGTTCTCATGAACGAAGTTATCGAAGAAATGAAACTTGGTGCTACTGCAGAAGTGATGTATCAGTATATAAAAAACAATCCACATCCGGGAATTACGCAACATGATGCTTTCCTGAATGAACAGGGCGAATTCGATCAAGGCAGATATATCGAATTCATAAGCAATCCGCATAGTTTTGAGTTACCATTCATGAGAAGTTATGAGAAATATGTAGAAGAGATTACAATTCCTGCGCTGCAGTTTGAAACACTTCTTAAGGCCAGTGCCTTGTCCTCTCCCTCGGAGATAAAGCAAGCTTATCGTAATCAAAACGAAAAAGGCGTATTTGAATTCGCTAAAGTCCAGAAGGAAATGTTCAATGCTGATGACTCTGAGATTACAGATGAAATGATACAGAGTTACTACAGGCAGAATCGCAGAAATATGGTGCAGGATGAAAAGGCAGAATTGCTCTTCGCCCGTATACCTAAAAAGGTGACTGAGTTTGATGAAATGATCTACCGTAACGAAATGGAAAGTCTAAGAGAGCGAATCATTTCAGGGGATTATGAGTTTGAGAATGTCGCTAAGGTCCAGTCTGATGATTTCCAAACTGCTGAGAGTGGTGGTGATATGGGATGGCTCAGTTTTGAAGATAGCAATCCAGCGATTAGTGAGGCTGTCTTTGGCCTGGAAGTCGGAGAGATATCAGAACCTCTGAGAACTGATTTGGGATATCATCTAATAAAAGTTGAGGACAGAGAAGTTCGTGACGGCAAAGAGATGGTAAAACTCCGCCAAATCTTAAGAAATGTTGAGCCTACAATGGAGACTATAGATGTTCTGATTGATCTGGCTAATGACCTGAGAAAACAAATGGACGATGTGGGATTTGAAGAGGCTGTGAAGAATTCTCCCAATGTCGTTTTAGGTTCTACTGGTTTGTTTTCAAGAGATGAGATGGTCTATGAAATCGGTTATCTGCCCGGAATGGTAGGGTTTGCATTTAACAGCCAAAAGGGTGAAATTTCAGAACGTCTCGAAAACTCAGAAGCTATCTACATTCTGAAAAACAAACAAAGAACAAGAGAGGGTATCGTTCCCCTTGATATTGCGCGGCCTGACATAATCGAAATTCTTAAGGATTCCATTAGAATGGAAAGGGCTAAAGAGTATGCCATGGACATACTTTCAAACATAGGAGATGTGGAATCTATCGCTGAGTTGCAGAACGAAAAAGAAAAAGTGAGGTCTGCTGTCACTGACACTGTAAGCCGAAATGATTTCATCGCAATACTCGGGCCTAATTCCAGAGAGCTGAGCGTAGCATTGTCGCTTGAAGAAAATCAGGTCTCCGGGTTAATTGAGTCTGATGATGGGTACTCTTTCGTAAAACCTCTGTATATATCGCGCGTTGAATCTGTTGACCTGTCATCACCAGATGTAAATATGGTAAGTAATTTACTTCGCCATCACAACCAGCAAAGACTGTTTCAGGAGTGGTCTGCTGCGCTTAGGGCTGGTGCAAGAATTGAAAGTAATATCGACAGAATCTAAATGAATTAGTAGTTCCCTCATAAATGTTCCGGGTTAGTAATTGCCACTTATGTGGCATTACTGACCTGCGGAATAATCCAGAACGGTATTCAAAGTAAAATCAAAATTCATGTATCTGTATACAAGTGATGTAAAAACGAAATTGTGTAACTTGTTTTCCGCCACTGATTTGTAATGCACCTCGTATTATAAGTATATTCAGTAGAATACTGTTTTTTTTTCAATATGGAAGGAGTTTTTCGTGAGAAGTTATTTAGTGGGTTTATCAGCGTTTCTTTTGATTTCCTGTAGCTATGCATCAGATAATGATCTTGATAGTTATGAGGATAAGATTAGTTATATGATTGGTCAGGATATCGGAAGATCCCTGAAGGCATTAGATACAGACCTCAATATGGATGTTCTTAAATCAGCTATAGAAGATGTTATGAACGATAGGCCTTCTCTGCTTTCAGAAACTGAGATGCAGGAGCTGAATGTGAAATTTTCAAAAACTATGAGGGAAAAATCTGTAGCTAAGCATAATGAGATGCTCGAGAAAAATAAAGCTGAGGGAGAAAAATTCCTGGAAGAAAACAAAATGAAGTCTGATGTATCTGTAACTGAGAGTGGGTTGCAGTATAAGGTGCTTGAGGAAGGTGATGGAGAGAAACCCGAAGCATCAGATCAGGTTACTGTTCATTATACAGGAACACTTCTGGATGGTACCGTATTTGACTGCTCCCACACAAGAGGTGAACCTGCAACATTTCCTCTCAACAGAGTCATTTCAGGTTGGACTGAAGGTGTGCAGCTCATGAATGTAGGAAGTAAATATAGATTTTTTATTCCTTCAGAACTTGCGTATGGCGAACAGGGAGCAGGTCAGCAAATTGGTCCCAATGAAACTCTGATTTTTGAGATCGAACTTCTTTCGATCAACTGATTATTATCAGAATCACCTCTATATTGGCACACAGGCAAAAATCTTTTCAGATGGCGCCTGTGTGCCCCACGATTGATTACCCTCTCTTTCTCTTTTAGATATCCCTGCGATGTTACATTTACAGTCAGACAGAAATCAGAACCGTTTGCATGAACAGATCCAGATTGTTTAAACCAGCTGTATGTCGAGCTCTGCGTATGGTGTTTATGTTTTAGTTATTCCTGAAATCGGTTTGAAAATCTTACCACCCGCGCTCACACCCTGCGGTTATGCACGGGTGCAGGCAATGCTTTTCGGGACTCAACAACCTCTGGCAATAATGTTGTCGGGTTTTGAAAAGGGCACTGTTCGTATCGTAGAAGGTTCGCGCGAACATAGAAAAAACGTTTGCTGGGATCAGGGCTAAAGAAATGTTCGGCGATCCGCAATTAATAATTCAAAACAGTCACCTAAAGGGTTCCTCAGATGATGAATAGTTATGGTTTGTTGATTTTATAGATGCAGAAAGGCTGCTGAGGAAAGGTGTGGGATGGTGGCTTTGGGGTAAGAACAGAGGATAAAGCAGCTATCAATGGCTCTGCATGTGCATTGGGGTATTGACTGCTTCTACCCGTTGCACTCATCTTCTCATATATGATATTCTAACTTTGAAGATACCAGTTTATACCCCAGCGGAACGTGACCCCCGGTGAGAAATAGCCCGGCACCCAGGCGTGTTTTCTGTTTAGAAGATTATCTACTTTGTAGAAAAGTCTGAATGTCTGAATGTGGGCCGAAAGGCTGAGGTTAAGGTTGTAAATCGGACTGCTCCAAACATCCAGACCTGCAAAGGTAACCGATTCCTGTTTACTCCAGTAATCAAAAGAGAGTTTGGATTCGAAGAATGCGCTTGTCTGTTCAGGATTGAAGATAAAGGAGGCTGTGCCGGATGCTTTTACGTGAGGTTTTGTATCCGATATCAATGCTCTTGTTGAGAGCGAAAAATTGTTACTCTTTAGTTTTGGGGCGATCAGTATCACGTTGGCTGACTGAGCATAGGGGGGGGTGTTTTGAAGCCAGGAATTACGGACCGTAAAATCCTCTATACCTCTTACATGCTGATATCCAAGAGTGATCCCCATATTGTCTTTAGATAAGAATAGTTCTCCGCCAAACTGTCCGAAATTATCGATATACGGGTTATCGATTTCAAGCCCCGATAAGCCGGGATAGACAGGAATCGCATCCCTGTTTGCATAAATGTGCAATGACTGCTCCCAAAATTCAATATCCAGCGATACTCCTAACACTGGGGTATAGAGGAGGTCTTCTCTTGTGTGCAGGAATGTGTATCCGGCAGAAGCTTTCAGATCGCCTCTGAGATCCCAGGCGCTGAGGGAGTGTTTGTAGTGCAGTTCAGGTCTGTTTTTTAATGACAGATTGTCTTTCCGTTCAGAAAACTCATCATTTTTCCGATGTATTGCATAGTGCAGGCCTGCAGAACTGGATTCTGATATTGGGAGTCCCAGTTGGAGAAGCCCTTCAGAATTGTGTGTTTTGGCAATTTCCAGTCTGGTTCCGATGGTGTCGTGCGGGACAAGAAACCGGGCGCTTGTTCTGTCGGTTCTGACTCCCAGATCAAGCGTGAATGGGCCTGCATTTTTCATGCTGAATCCGCTTTCAATATCATAGATATATCGATTCAGTGTACCCCAGTGCAATCTGTCTGATGATAATGCTGTTTTATTCAATGCTATTTCGTTTGTAAGATCCCCGTACAAAATCGATGCAGAAAACACACGATCAGGAGAGTCAGAGTAGTGTAGATGTGTTCCTAATATATGTTCGTTTGTTTCTGGATTATAACCTCTGTTCATAAGAGTGGAAGTATCACGGGTGAAATTTCTGTAGAAGTCTATGATGTTATTGTATTCGTGATTAAATCTCTTTCCCTTAAAGCTGCGGTAGTCAGAGAACATGCTAAACATAAGGTTGTGACTTAAGGGGCGTGAGAAACGAAGATTCAGAATGTTTTCATCAAATACGCCATTTTCCCAGAATGCGACCATTTCAGGTTTTTGCAGACCGGATGGATGATTGGTGGTGGTTAGAGCTGATCCTGGTCCCGGATATATCTCCACTGTTCGGGTATTTGAAATATGAGTGGGAATATTAAACTCTTCAGTTCTGGATAAAAAACCGGACCTGGTTCTTATTTTGTCTATTGGGGCGCTGTTTCCGTATAACAATGTGCGGTTCAATGTGCTTGAAAGGGTAAAGGGGACGGAAACCGCAGAAGGGTGCAAAAGTGGTATTTCGGATATCGAAGGCGCATCAGATCTGAAGATTTCACCAGCATCAAGGTAGTATGGATTTGTTCTGCTTTCTCTGTCTGCAGAGGGGATATGGAATATTCTTTGTGTATTTTCACTATTTACGGTGGACTCATGGCATGATAACCCGCATTTATCATGGTGCTGATGAGCCATGGCGACAGAGCTTAACCACACTATCAATGGTAACAGAAATCGTTTTTTTGAAGATTGTAACATTATGTTAAAATACTACAGTTACTCATCCAATACAGGAGATTTGATTATTTAATAAGAGAATATCAATTTTTTTTGTGATATGACATTTCTCAGGGTATTTTAAAATTAGTTTAATTCCCTCATGGGATGTTTTATGTAGAAAAACGGCTGAATGTATTTTACATTTATAATCTTAAATATACAGGATTTTAGTCCATGCATTCAAATAAACCACTGTTGTTGATGATGATTTTTGCTGTTCTGTTTTTTTCAGGATGTGCATACTTCAATACTTTCTATAATGCCAATCTTGCATATAATACCGCGCATTCTGAACATCAGACACTGATGAATGAAAATCCGGATAGTCTGTTTGTAGCACCGACCTCCTCGATTATAAAAAATTATGACAGGGCGATAGAAAAATCTGTCAAAATGATGGACTTGTATCCCGATGACAACAGGTGGGCCGGTGATGCGGTGTTTCTCATTGGAAAGGCTTTGTATTATAAGGGGGAGCATTTCATAGCAATCAGCCAGTTGCGCAGTTTTCAAAGGCAGTATCCTGAAAATGAAAATATCCCTTTAAGTCATCTCTACAAGGGAAAGGCCTATATACTTACAGGAAATCTTAACGCTGCTGAAGAAACGCTTGAATATCTGATTGAACAATACCCTCACTTCGATCGGGATCATCAGGTTACCATGCTGCTGGTTGAAGTCGCATATCGCAGAGGCGGCCGTTCCCAGGCTATCAGTCTTCTTGAGCAAATCCTGGACACCTCTGTTCCTGAAAGTAAAAGATCACAGCTACTTCTACGCACCGCTGAATTGTATATAGAGCTAAACCAGTTCAGCAGAGCATACAGTTTATTACGTTCCGTTCCAAGAACAAGAGAGATGCCTCTGATGTACAGGGTCGATCGGGCTTTACTTGTGTGTTATACTGCCGGGGACACTCTTGATCAAGCCTTGGAATTTGTCAGCGAGATGCTCGGGAACCGAAGGTACTACCTATATCGGGATGAATTACTGCTTGAGAAAGGTTTCATCCTAAGAAACATGGGCCGGGTGTATGAGGCGATTGAAATTTTAGAAATGTTGGTAGCGAGTATTGATTCGGAGCAGTCAGAAGTGGCAGCCAGGGCCTGGGCGGCATTGGCCAGAATGTACCAGGTTAATTTGGGCGATTTAAACACCGCCGCGCAAGCCTATTCTGAGGCATCACGAAGTTCTGATACTTCTGTGGCCAATTATGCCTCCCGTAAGTTCAAGGCCATAGAAGAACTGGAAAGACTCAGAAACCCTGATTCATTAGATACCAGGTTGCCTGAGCAACGAAATTATAAAATTGCAGAACTCTTTAAATTCGAGCTTGCAAATGCAGACTCTGCCTTTTTTCATTTCATGGATCTGACTCATGGGGATTTGGAGGATTCCACCCTGATCCCAAGAGCCCTGTCCATGGCTGCAATCATTGCAAGAACCGATCTTAAAGATACTGTTGTTTCAGACAGTATATATAATCTGGTAATTGAAAACTACCCGGGAACAGAATTCGCCCGAAATGCACAAGCAGCAATGGGGCTGCCGGTCACCATAGAAACCCCCGCAGTTCTTGCAGAGCGTGAATTCAAAAGAGCTGAAGCTCTATATTACGATGAAGGTGATGTGGTGGAAGCGATCAGAGTGTTTTTTAATATTCACAGAGAATTCCCCGATTTGGATATAGCTCCAAAAAGTCTTTTTGCCGCTGCTTATCTGACTGATAATGTACTTCAGCGAAACAGGTCCGCACTCACTCTCTATGAGAGGCTTTGCGAACTGTATCCGGATAGTGAGCAGTGCACTAAATCTGCATCACCCAGAATAAAAATCGCTCAGGATACGATTAGAGCCAGACAGGGAATTGCTGATGTAGAGGAGAATAAGGCTGAACCAGTGCCGGTTGACCGGAACATGGAGCGTCATCAAGGCAGACCATCTGTGCCGGTTTCCTCACCCGGGGGAGGAATGTCGGGGCAGCAACCCATGCAGGGTCCCGATGGGCCCCGAAGAAGAAGCCCGCCAAGTGAAGAGTAGGCTAGTTGGGGTATTTTTGCCCGTACCTGCACAAGTGACGTAATATCCTATTTACTCAGAAACAGGATATTCCCGTTATGGTTTCTTTCTCTCATCTCTATTACGGATGGTTTGAATGTTCATGGGAATTCATTGCTGATTCTGATCCTACAAGTTGTGATCTAATTGCGTGTGAAATATTGTTTCAAAAAAAGTGGACCTGTTATGTAGCGGTTTGTGTTAACCGGGGCGTCTACTAAAAAGGAAAAGGAAGGAACCAGATTTGTCGGCGAAATCATCAGATGAATTGCGCGATCTATACAAACGTTACGCATCGGTTGTGCATTCCCGTTGTGTGTCGATTCTCAAGTCCGAGGATGATGCATGGGATGCAACACAGGAGGTGTTTATAAAGCTGAACAGAGCTCTGCCTTCAATTCGCAATAAAAATGCGATCTTTTACTGGCTCATGAGCGCAAGCACCAACCATTGCATATCGGTTTTGCGCAGAAAAAAAACTGTCGAGTTTGATGAGGCTGTTCATCGCCCTGCCAAAGAGCCCGGGATGAGCGCCCAGGAGAAGAGACTTGTCATGAAAGAGATTTTGAAACACTATTTTATGCCGTGGAATAAGAAAGTAAGAGAGGTACTGTTCTACACTTATATTGATGGCTATAAGCAGCAGGAAATTGCAAAGCTTACAGGTCTTGGAGAATCCACTATAAGAAAGTATCTCACCGGATTTCGTCGTGCCTGCGGTACGGCTTCAGTCAAGCCAGAGGAGGTTATATGAGTTGGGAACCAGGACGGCTTACACTTCAGAAATTCTTTACCGGGGAACTTCGGGGTGAGGAGGTTGAAAAAATAAAATCCCATATTGAGGGCTGCTCACACTGCAGCAGTTATATCGATGAGCTGGAGGCTGAGCAGAAACGGTTTTTAAATCTGCACCCCTTTGAGCAGTTGGAGCCCAAAAGGTCAGAAACCAAAAGTCGGTTTTCAATTCCGGACCTGTTTGCCGCAAAGGGACATCCCTTGTATGCCTTAAGTGCAATCTTGCTCTTAACTCTTGTCTCCATACCACTTTTAATCCTAACTATGGGCGGAAATGATGAGGAAATGTTCAGGTACAGGGGCTCATCACAGCTTCAGTTCTTCTATGACAGAGCGGGTGTAATAAGCCGGGGAAGCCTCTCTCAGGAGTTTATGGCAGGTGACAGGATTCAGATTCTGTATGAATACTCCGGTTTTTCTCATGTTTCACTGTTTAGTATAGATAATCTGGGAAACATATATTTCTATCAGCCGGATCAGGGGGACTCCTATCCTTCTGTCCCTGCTGATACCGGTAACCACAACTATTTCCCCTCAAGCATTATCCTTGATGATAAAGGCAGGGGAGAGCTGATCGTGCTGCTTCACTCAAACAGAATGGTAAAAACAGAAGAGTTACGTTCGTGGATAAAGGGGCATTCCGGGTATGTCAAAGCTGATCTTTCTCTTTTGGAGAGAGAACTGAAAAACAATCCATTGTTTGGACAGGGAGCTGTCTATACGATGTTAATAAATAAGCAGGAAATGTAACATGAAGAGATTGACTCTTTTGTTAGTGCTTCTGGGCCTTTTCTCATTGTCCTGGGCAAATCAGAGACACGCCCTTTTGATAGGGGCCAATAATGGAGGAGAGGGGCTTGACATACTGAGGTATGCGGAATCCGATGCTCTCAGATTTGCAAATGTTCTACGGGGGCCGGGAGAATTTTCCAAAGAGAATGTTTTTACACTTCTCTCACCCGACAGTGCAGAGGTGTTTGTTGCTCTTCAAGAGATCACAAACCATATAGAACAGGGAAATGGAAATTCTCTTTTCCTGTTTTACTATTCCGGACACTCTGATGGAGAGTATTTGCTTTTGGGTGATCAAAGATATTCCCTCAGGGAGATAAAAACTTTCCTGGATTCATCAAAAGCAGATATCAGGATTGCAGTGATTGATGCCTGCTACAGTGGTGCAGTGATTGCGTTCAGGGGAGGCCGGCGGGGTGAACCATTTTTCATGAGCAGCCAGGAAAAGGTGAGAGGGCAGGTTATCATTTCATCTTCTGCTGCGCATCAAAGGGCGCAGGAATCGGATGCTCTTGGAGGTGGCATATTCACACACCATTGGATCAACGGGTTGAGAGGCAGTGCCGACATGGATGGGGACAGGTATGTAACTTTAAACGAGGCGTATCGCTATGCTTATCTAAAGACAATAGAATCTTCTGCCCTCACAGGAGGTGGGATACAGCACCCCTCCTATCATTTTAATATTCAGGGAGAAGGCGAGATTCGTCTGACTAACCTTAATCGTACAAATCTGAGTGGCGTACTTTTCGACCAAAGTTGTGAGGGCGCATTCTTGGTTCTAAGCCCCACTTTTACCAATGTATATGCTGATTTCACCAAACAGGGAGGAGTCCAAAACTTCATCTCTCTGGCTCCTGGTGAGTACAGTGCGATCAACGCAAGGGGAAGTGATGTTTTTATACGGAATTTCACTGTGGGTGAGAGTGAAACGGTACTTTTAACCAATGCTATGCTGAGAAGCAGGCCTCTGGTCGATGTCACGAGAGTGAGAGGCCCTGATAAGGCTGAAGGGCCACTTTCCACCCCGCAGGAAACAGAGGGGCTGTTTCTGCATAGATGGGGATTAGGGACAGGGGCTGCATCCGGTTCAGGAGTAAGAGGTGGTGCTGATATGGTGATTACGGGATCTGGCTCTTACCGTCTTGAGGAAGACAGACGAATTTTTTATGATCTGCATCTTTTGCCATTTTCCAAATCCGCAGGTTTTAATATGGGCGTGAATGTATATAAACCTGTATATGATTTTCACCTCTATGCTGGTGGAGGCCCGGGGGTGTGGTATCTCGATTCCCATTCCCGCAGTGTGACACTGGCTATGAGGGGGCACTTTGGGTTTAGCAGGGAATTAAACCAAACCCTGGAGATTCAGGGTCAAATTCCACTGACTATACTTTTTTCCAGAGGAAGAGAGCTTAAGAGCGGCATAGAGATCAGATTTCTTTTTACCGGGAAATCATTTTAAAAAAAATGTTGTAAAAGTGTGTAGCTGTTTTCTGCTCTTTATGTGTCATATATACAAGCATCAAGAAAAAGGATCCATATAAAAAGGAGAGGTGTTGAATGAAAAACGTTCTGTTTTTGGCTTTAGTGTTGGGACTTACAGTTGGCGCGGTCGAGCCTCAGGCCCGTGAGGGAAGAAAGACAACTCCGCTGAAAATCTATAGTGGTGGTATAGGTGCGGGTGCTATGCTTGATCTGGATTCAGAGGCGGATGCATTTTCCGGGCAGTTGTTCAGGTTATCCTTCGTTAATATGTGGCAGTTCCGTGAGCACGTGGCACTTTTTGCCGATGTGAACTGGTTTGGACCAGGCAGAAATTTCGGTGCCGATGCAGGATTTGATTTCCTTCTGTCCAGTTCCTCTCTCAAACCTTTCCTGGGGTTTGGGATAGGTGCACATCACTTTGAAAGTGACGAAGGAAGTTTCAGTACTGATTTTGGTCCATCTGCCACTCTTCATATAGGCTTTTTACTTGATATCACAGAAACCGTGCAGGTGAGAATGCGCCTGCCCTATTATGTCGTACTCAATGAAGCGAATAATCATGGTGCCGGGCTCGATATCGCAGTTATGTTTACCAGCCCTTTGAGCAGAGTGAGAAGAATTCACTACTGATCTTAAATTGAAATGAAAACGAGTTTTTTCAGGAGAATATTATGAAAAAGATGGCTTTGGTCTCATTGTCTGTACTATCTTCACTCGCCTTTACAACCCTTGCCGGAGAGGATAGGGCCACTACAGAAAACAAAAATGTCACTATTATTCAGGGGCGCTCAACCGCTGACGGCAGCTCTGAAATAACAGAGCGTATCCTTGAGGAGTGCATCATTGCCCTTCCCGGTGTTGGGGATCTTGATGCTCAGGTTGATGCGGAAACGGAATTTCTAAGAGAGATTAACGGCGAAACCGGGAAAAATGAGTTTGTCACTGTGTATTCTGCTTCAATTGATATCAATTATATGCTTCATCAGAAAGTGCTCATAATTGTTACAAGCAGTACCGTTCAGGCACAGGAGCCGGTTATGAAGGTGGTGGAAAGAAATCTGAGACAAACTGTGAGGTTTGAGTCCAATCCTGCAAACGGGGATATTTTTGCCGGAAGATCGAACAGACAGCATTATTTTAGCACTCGGGAGGGCGCGGTCAATGATGCTAAAACAAGAGCCGCTGCCTGGATAAAACAACAAAGTGCAGTCGTGTGTGCAGAAAAGTAGATTGTTGCTGTTAAAAACAGGTATTTTATATTTTTCTGCAGTGCGGGTTACAAAAGTTAAGCTATTATTAAGGAGGATTTATGCGCGGGTTGAAATCAGTTGTTTGTGTTATACTTCCGGTTTTCCTGTTGGGGTGTGCAACGAAAGTGTCACGTGTGGACACTGCTTCCACAATCGATCTTAGTGGCAGATGGAACGATACCGATTCAAGGCTTGTGGCTGAGGAGATGATTGAGGATTGCTTGAATCAGCGCTGGCTGTATAGCTGGGAAGCCAGAAATCAACGTCCCACTGTGATTGTGGGTAATATTGTAAACAGAAGTCATGAGCATATAAACACACAAACATTTACCAGAAATATTGAACGGGCGCTTCTTAACAGCGGACGGGTTAATTTTGTGGCTACAAGGGAAGATCGTGAGCAGCTTCGTGATGAGCGTCGTGATCAGGCTGAACACTCCTCTGTGCAGACGATGAAGCAAATGGGGGAGGAAACAGGTGCTGATCTGATGCTTATGGGCACCATAAATACCATCGTGGATCAGGAAGGAAGACGGGCTGTTATCTATTATCAGGTAAATATGGAACTGGTCGAAATAGAGTCCAACATGAAAGTATGGATCGGTGAAAAACAGATCAAAAAATATGTAGAACGTGCTAACACCAGATTCTGATTAAAACCTTTAAATGTGAGAATTGATAAAGGTCAATGTATCGTATAACGCATCTATATGGTCTTTTAAGGATTATTGCTGCAACTGCGGCTGTGCTCATGTTCTCTTCATGTGCCGGACGCAGTCTGTTACGGCAGGATAAAATTTCCGATGCTGTGGCAGAGGGGGACTTTCTTACTGCCATATCGCTCATAAGGGAAAATGATAACCTGTATGGCAGAAACAATGAGTTTCTGTACAATATGGACATAGGCGTGTTGTTTCATTATGCCGGTAAATTTGATTCCAGCAATACATATCTGATGAGGGCCGCTGATGTCTATGATGAGTTGTTTGCACGTTCTGTTACCAATGAAGCTGCTGCGATTCTTGTCAATGATAACATTCGTCCATATAGAAGTAAACCGTATGAAATTGTTCATCTGCATATGTTTGCCGCCCTGAATTTTATGGCTATGGGAAGGGTGGATGATGCGCTTGTGGAGACCCGCAGAATGCAGCTCCATTTCAATGAATGGGAGCGCAGGGACAGAAGCGGTAACAGATATACCAATGATGGAATGTTTCACCTGATTTCATCAATTATTTATGAGCAGGCGGGGGAAATTGACAATTCCCTTATTTCTCTTTTCAAATCTGTGCAGGCTTACCAGAATGGGCCGGTACCCTTGCCCTCTGTCGTGAGAGATTATGCATATACTAAACTTGTGACTTATGACAGGGCTGCCGATACTGCACGTTTGAATATCACTGCTCCCGAGGGGAATTCTGTTTGGGAACTCAACCCCAGGGGTTCAGAGATAGTGGTTGTAAGTTACGCCGGAAGGGGGCCGGTACTGCGGGAGACTGTATGGGCTGGCACTTACGTTAAAGACGGCTTACTGGTATTAAGGTACACTGATCCGAATGGAAATACTGAGGTGATTACAACACATGCACCTGCACTGCCTCAGTCTGAGTATGAGAAGGCAAATCAGGGGCAGCCTACCAGGTCCGGTACAACTTTCCGAATAAAAGTGGCTCTGCCGATGGTGAGTACAAGCACTTCACGTGTAGCTCATTTTACCGCTGACCCAGGCACAGGGAATGCAAAACGCTCTGTGGTGGTCAGCGATATAGATCTGCTGGCAAGGGATTATCACCAGGATAACTGGAATGCCACGCTGAGCAGAACTGTTGTAAGAGTCATACTACGCACCATTGCAGCAGAGAGAACAAAAGCCCAGATGCGCACGGATAATCCGGTTCTCAATCTTTTGCTGAATCTTGGTACCGATGTTGTTACCGATCAAATGGAGAGGGCGGATGTAAGGAACTGTTTTCTCTTGCCTCAAACTATTCACCTGACGCGCATACCTGTTGATACCGGTACCCATTCTGTTACTGTAAAGGCTTATGACCGAAACGGCAATGTGATACGTTCAAAAAATATAGATGATATAACAGTGCGCAGAGGAGAGCGCAGGTTTGTTTTCAACCATTCTTTTTATTGATTTGTAGCTTGTTTTTCTGATGTGTGCGAATATATAATATTAGAATTCTCAGGAGAAAAAGTCGATTTAAACGGGTAATTTGACTGCAACTCTAATACTTCTATAACTCTAAGGGAGGTCTTATGAAAAGGTTTTTGGTAGCAACTGGAGCTGTCGCTGCAATAGTTTTTAGCGGTTGTGGATTACTGGATGCTGATAAGGACGATATCACTATCAACAATACTCCTATTGGTACTTTAGAGGCCAATACGGTAGATAATGCACTTCAAGGTAGAGTGTCGGCAAATGTTGATATTGACAGGGTGGAGTTCGAGGTCAGGGATACTGTAGGCAACAGAGTTGATACAAATATGATCAGAGTGCTCAGATCATCTGTTCCGGGTGGAAACCGCAGAATCAATTTTGAAAATGACCTGAATGCACGAGTAAATCTTGGAGATGCAGTCAACGGTGAATATGTCCTCAGAATTACTGTTACTGCCGGTTCCGCCACCACAACAAAAGAGGATCGTTTTACTGTGATTAACGGTAGAGACGGATCTGGGACTCCTGTAGCAACCGAGACAATCACAGTTGCTGGTCATGGCCATGCCACCATGGGAAGTTCGTTCAATCTGGATGACGGAGAGGTTATGCTTTCTTCAGCTGCTACACAGAACAATTCAGGTGTAGATCTTGTTTACACATTCTCAGGTATAGTAAACAGCCCGGTTCTTATGACTCCGGTATTTACCAAAGAAGAAAGCGGAATTGGTGCATTCTCTGGGTGGGTAAACCCACACAACACAAGGTTTCACAAAGTAAACGTAAACTTCGATGAAATCGAAACTGCAGAGGAAATTGAAGCTCTCTTTAACAGCTCACACAACTTTCAGGGACGCGTAGCTGTTGATGAAGGTGATGTTTTGGTTGTAGAAACCACTGCTGGCAATTACGTTCTTATAAGAATGAACTCTGTTTCAAGTGATGCTGCTGGGACTGCCACGATAAAATCTGCAAAATAAATCACAAATAGATGGCACCGGTAATCTTTTCGCCGGGGCCATCTGCTACACTATCGGAAAAGTAAATGAAGAGCATACTTCCTTTCTGTTTCTTTTTGCTAATTTTCCCCTCCTGCCAGAACATTACCTACTTTTTTATCTCTGACCAGGCAGAAGTTGAACTTGGTAGACAGGTAAAACGCGTAATTCTAAGCGACAATCAGCAATTCCCAGAATACACCGCAAATGAGTCTCTCATCCGATATGTGGATTCCATCGGGCAGGCGCTGGTTGAAGCTCAGCAGGACAGAAAAGAGATCGGTTACACATTTGCCCTCATAGATAATCCAGATATTATAAACGCGTTTGCTCTTCCGGGCGGATTTGTGTTTGTCTACACAGGCCTTATCAAAGCAGCCCGCAATGAAGCTGAGCTCGCAGGGGTTTTGGCCCACGAAATCGGGCATATTACAAAACGGCACGGAATAAAAAGGCTGATTCAGACATATGGAGCAGGATTACTTCTCGAAATTTTGATAAGTGAAGATGCTCAGGTAACCAGAAAGTTATCAGAAATCGCAGCTAAACTTGCTTTTTTGCAATATGGCCGCTCAAACGAGTATGAGGCAGACAGCGTGGCTGTTGAGTACATGCATCTTGCAGGGTATAACCCCACAGGAATGCAGACATTTCTTGAACTGCTGAATGAGTACACCCAGGAATCTTCTCCGGTTATGGAGCTTTTCAGTACCCACCCTGATACTGAGAGAAGAATCGAACGGGTGGAAAGAATAATATCCAGACTCGAAGCCGATCTTCCGGAAGAAGAATTGTATGAAAGCAGGTTTATACAGTACAGAGAGTTGCTTTAGCAGGAGGTTGTCTGTTGTATATGATTACCGGGGAGAAAAAGGACTACCCGGTAACCAGGCATAATTTTTCGGTTTAATGAGGTTTCAACATATCAGAATCCCTGCAGTCCACAGCATCTGGTACACACCGGCATAAGCCCCTTTTTCATCTCTCTTCTGAACTTTTTGTACTTCTCTCCATTCCAGATATCGTAGAATGTCTGCTCGTTAATATTACCGGCAGTATAGTCCTGGTAATCACGGCAGGGTGTCATTCTTCCATCGGGGGAGATCTCTGCGGCAAAGTAGATGCTCTCACAGTTGGGGTATCCGCAGTGCCAGGAATGATCTGCATAATACTTTCTGATCTGTGATTCTGTTTCAATATCTGGCAGAAACTGCGGAGAACACATTCCTTCCCTGGACATTGTGCGTATTTGGGCTATCTGCCTTGCGGTTTCAGCGGGATCGACATCGTTGAAACATGATTTGAGATAGCCTCTGTGGTTTTTGGGCTTGTAGCCAAATCTCTCCTCATGGATCGACTCATGAAGCCGGGCTCGTTCTTCGGTGATGAACCAACCGTAATAGAATGGATGAAGCTGGGCTTTGTCGTGTACCAGTTTGTGAATCTCTGCAAGATGGGAGTAATTGTGATTTGAGATTACGGTTATCGGTATTACCAGCGGGAAATGGAGGTTTTTCCGTTTCTTGATTTCGTCAGTTTTCTCCATAACCGCCATTGTTTTCTCAAAATTGTCTGAGAGTTTTCCGTTTGCAGAAGAGCGCATGACATTCTGTGATTCGCTGTCCCAGCCATCGAGGCTTAGAAACAAAACAGCCAGTGCACCGGTGTCGATAAGATCTTCCAGTTTCTCTTCCAGAGCCTGTGCGTTTGTAACAAGGGAACCCTTGAGTTTATACTTTGCAAGTTCCTGAAAAAAAGGTAGCAGTGGTTTCCACATAGTGGGCTCTCCACCCCAAACGTAGTAGAATGGTTTGTCTCTGCGTGTTTCAAACACAACTCTTTTAACCGTGTCGAAATCGAGCTGATCGAGCCGCTCGCCATTTTCAAGTTTTTGTCGCAGGTGACCGTTTTCACCCCATTGCCCACACGATGAGCAGCGGAGGTTGCACACTTCATTGACCCGTAGAGAAATCTGACCTATTGGCTGATCCTTCTCTGGATCGAGCGGGAAAAGATATTTCCTGAGTTGCTGAGGGACCATGCTCAGGTTGGAGGGATCCTTGTAAAGTGCGGGCAATATATGTGAAGTAACGAAACGTGAAGGCAGTAATGCTTTGCCTCTGAATTTGGACATCTGTACCCTCCAGGATTTCATCTTGGTTTTTATTGTATTAGAGGTAAATATAGTATTCAGAAATGATCAGTGGGTAACAGTAAGTTGCATAAACGGTGCAGGTGAAAAATGGTAATCCATTGAGGGGGTATTGTGAACTGATTAACATTTCCTTTGCCATAGTTTGGCACAAATTATCATTTTGTAGTTCTTGTTATATTATATTAATCCTCCGGAATAAGTGAAAACAGGGAGATAAAATGGGATCAGTAGAGATTAGACGGGCTTTAATTAGTGTTTCTGACAAAACCGGCATTGTGGAGTTGGCAAAAAAACTAACCGAAAAAGGGGTTGAGATCCTTTCCACCGGGGGAACAAGTAAAACTCTTTCGGAAAACGGAATACCGGTTAAATCGGTGGACAGTTATACAGAACATCCAGAAATTATGGGTGGTAGAGTTAAAACACTTCATCCCCGTGTGCATGGGGGAATACTTGCGGTAAGGGACAATGCTGAGCATCGCTGCCAGATGGATGATAATAAAATACAGAATATCGATATGGTTGTGGTTAACCTTTACCCATTCGAGAAAACTGTGGCCAGGCCCGATGTTTCTGTTGAAGAAGCGATAGAGAACATAGATATTGGTGGTCCTGCAATGGTAAGGAGTGCTGCAAAAAACCATCGTTTTGTTACCGTAGTGGTTGACCCTTCAGATTATGAAAGTATACTGAAAGAAATTGACGAAAGTGGTTCGGTGTCGTTTGAAACCCGCAGGCGTTTTGCTGTAAAGGCGTTTCGTCATACTGCTGACTATGATTCTGCAATCGACACATATCTTTCCGGGGCTTATCTCGATGAGGAGGTTCTAAGGCTCTCCTACAGTGATGGTGTGTCGTTGCGCTATGGTGAAAACCCGCATCAGAAGGCATATTTTTACAGGAACAAGAAAACAACGGAGCCCTCAGTTTCCAATGCAGAGCAGCTTAACGGGAAAGAACTGTCGTTTAATAATATTGTCGATGGTGATGCGGCACTTGAAGCCGTAAAAGAGATTGGTGAAATGCCGGGAGCGTCAATAATAAAGCACACCAACCCCTGCGGGTACGCTACTGGGGAATCGCTGGACTTGGCACTGGAGGCTGCCTGGTCGGGAGATCCAATTTCCGCTTTTGGCAGTGTAATTGCGGTCAATCGCAGGGTTGATCTCAAAGCGGCAGAAGTTCTCACCGGCAGATTCGTCGAGATGCTTATTGCGCCCGATTATTCGGATGAGGCTCTTGAGTTTCTAAGACAAAAAAGCTCTGCACTGCGAATCCTTAAAATAGGAAGTTTGGAAAATTATCCAAAAGAGAGCTTTGTGGTCAAGCATGTAACCGGGGGGATCCTGATTCAGGACAGAGATGATGCTCTGTTTCAAAAATGGGAAATAGTCACCCAGAACAGTTTCCCCGAATCGATGATCAAGCAAGCTGAGTTTGCCTGGAAAGGGTGCAAGCATGTTAAATCAAATGCAATTATCTTAACCCAAGAATATCAGGCAGGACAATTTCGTATTATAGGAATGGGTGCGGGGCAACCAAACAGAGTGGATGCATTGAGAAAACTCTCTGTTACAAAAGCCAAAGAGAATCTTGAAGCAGAGTACAAAAACTGCGGCAAGCTGCTTCCTGAAAATGGGTGTTTCGATGAATTCTCTCAAATAGTTATGGCTTCAGATGCCTTTTTTCCCTTCTCTGACACCGTTGAAGAGGCCCACGCCGCAGGGATAAAATACATCGTTCAACCCGGCGGTTCTAAGCGTGACGATGAGGTTATTGAAACATGTAACCGACTTGGGATTGCAATGGTGTTTACAGGTATGCGACATTTCAGACATTGATCTGGGTGTCGAATGGGTGTGAATAAAAAAAAGAGATTGTCGTAGTAATCATGAAACAATCCCCATACTCAAGTTTTAAAGTATTGAAAAAGTCAGCTTTTTTAAAGCGTAAGGAATAACATAATATGGCAAAAAATCTGGTTGTTGTTGAGTCCCCGGCCAAGTGCAAAACAATTTCAAAATATCTGGGAAAAGATTTTTCGATACGGGCAACGATGGGACATATAATCGACCTTCCTGAAAAAGAGCTTGGTGTTGATATTGAGCATGATTTCAAACCACGCTACATAACCTCCAAAGGTAAACGCAGGATTTTAAAAGAGCTTAAGGAAGAAGCTGCCAAAGCGGAGAATGTATATCTGGCTCCTGACCCTGACCGCGAAGGGGAAGCTATTGCGTGGCATGTGGCTCAGAGTATATCAAAAGATAACGGAAGTATAAAGCGGGTTATGTTTAATGAGATAACCAAAAGAGCGGTATTGTCCGCTTTTGACTCACCACGTGATATCGATATGAATAAGGTCAATGCTCAGCAGGCCCGGCGTATTCTTGACCGTATTGTAGGGTATCAGGTTTCGCCTGTGCTGTGGAGAACCGTTTTCAGGGGATTAAGTGCAGGGAGAGTTCAGTCGGTTGCACTGCGTCTTATCTGTGAACGTGAGGATGAAATCGCTGCCTTTGTTCAGAAAGAGTATTGGTCAATACACAGTATTTTCGATTTCGAAGGCAGTGGGTTTTCTGCTAAACTTATCACTGTCGATGGAAAAAAGGCAAACAATACAGAAGAGCCTCTTTTACCAAATGCCGAATCAGCACGTGCCATCATAGATCGTCTCAACGGTAAACCATTTGCCGTTTCAAATGTACGTCGCACAGATAAGAATCGCAAACCATATCCTCCCTTTATCACAAGTACATTGCAGCAGGAAGCTTCAAGAAAGCTCAATTTCAGTGCCGCAAAAACCATGATGGTTGCACAGCAGCTCTATGAAGGTCTGGAGCTTGGAGCACTGGGGTCAATGGGACTTATCACCTATATGCGTACAGACTCCACCCGTGTAGCCGCTGAGGCGTTGAATGATGCCCGCTCGGTTATATCAACTCTTTTCAGTGATAAACATCTCCCTTCAGCTGCGCGAATCTACGGCAAAAACAAAAATTCACAGGATGCTCACGAAGCGATTCGTCCATCACAGGTAGGTCTGGATTTCGAACCTCAGAAACTCAGACAATATCTTAGCCATGATCAGTTCCGTCTCTACGAGCTTATATGGAAAAGGTTTTTGGCCTCTCAGATGGAAAACGCACTTTTCGACTCCACACGTGTTGATATAGAAGGGGACGGATGTGTTTTCAGGGCCACCGGTTCAATAATGAAATTTGATGGATTTCTTGCCCTCTATGATGAAAGTAAAGATGAATCGGCTGATAGCGGTGACGGACACAATGAACGGATTCCATCACTGCAGACCGGAAACAAAGTGGATCTCAAAGAGCTTACAGATAAACAGCATTTCACTCAGCCGCCACCACGCTATACCGAAGCTACACTGGTAAGAGAGCTTGAGGACAAAGGGATTGGACGTCCAAGTACATATGCTCAGATTATCGATACACTGAAGAGAAGAAAGTATACCCTGGTTGAGAGCAGACGCTTTATGCCCACTGAGATTGGGCATATGGTGAAAAATATTCTCGTAAGGGAATTTCCCCAGATCTTTGATGTTCATTTCACTGCCGGTATGGAGAACACACTGGATAAAATTGAGGCCGGGGGGGCGGACTGGATTGGTGTACTTAAAGAATTTTATGAACCCTTTGCACATCGTCTCGATGATGTGAAAAAGAGTATAAAGGATCTGCGTGCCCAGAACCAGGAAGTTACAGACAGGACTTGTCCTAAATGCTCGGAGCACCCACTGGTGGTCAAATGGAGTAAAAACGGTAAGTTTCTTGCCTGTCAGGGATTCCCTTCATGCAAGTACACTGAGCCACTGGAGAAAGTTGAAGCTGTTCAGACTGATGAGAAGTGCGATAAGTGCGGGGCTCCCATGGTCATACTCTCTATCAAGGGAAATAAATTTTTGGGTTGCTCCAAGTATCCGGATTGCAAAAACACCCGCTCGATTTCAACCGGGGTTAAATGTCCTCAGGAAGGGTGTGAGGGAGTAATCGTTGAGCGCAAAACCCGCAGGGGAAAAATTTTCTTTGGTTGCAGCAGTTATCCCAAATGCACATTTGCCTCCTGGGACAGACCTGTAGACCAGAAGTGTGAGAAATGCAGTTATCCCATGCTTGTACGTAAAGATAATAAACGGAAAGGCACATTTTTGAGATGCCTGTCATGCAGAGCAGAGTTCGAGCTTAACGAAAATGAATCTCAGGAAAGTGTTTCTTCAGAAAGCATCAAAAAGGCGTGAGTGGATCAGAAAAAAAAGTTGCCATCATAGGAGCCGGCCTCGCTGGCTCTGAGGCAGCGCTTGTATTATCATCTCTGGGTGTCAGGGTCATGCTGTATGAAGCTCGTCCTCTTTGGGTATCCCCGGCTCACAATACCGATAAGCCTGCTGAGCTTGTCTGTTCAAACTCCTTTAAAGCAGCCACTCCTCCATCTGCACACGGGCAGCTCAAGTCCGAACTTTTGTCTCTTGGCAGTCCGCTGCTTCGTGCCGCAAAAGAGTGTGCAGTTCCGGCCGGAGGGGCACTGGCGGTCGACAGGGAAATTTTTTCTGAAAAAGTTCTGCAGGAAATCGAGCGTGATCCTTTAATCGACCTGGTTCGTGAGGAGATAAAGGAGCCACCCAAAGGGTTTGATGCCTGCATAATTGCAGCTGGTCCGCTGGTGTCAGATTCGCTTGCGGAGTGGCTTAAAAACAGGTTCTCATCTGAAAGTTTAAACTTCTACGATGCCATTGCTCCGATTATAGACTTCGATTCGATTGATATGTCAGTTGCTTTCTTTGCCTCGCGAAGAGACAATGATAGTTTCGATTACATAAACTGTCCTTTCAGCGAAGAGGAGTATCGTACCTTTTATGATGCGCTGCTGCATGCTGATCAGACCCAGGCGCGTTCCTTTGAGGACAGTGTGTTTTTTGAGGCATGTTTGCCGGTGGAGATAATGGCTGGGAGGGGATATAAGTGCCTGGCATTTGGTCCTCTGAGACCGGTTGGAATCACTGACCCACGCACTGGTAGATGGCCTTATGCTGTTTGTCAGCTAAGAAGGGAAAACAAAGCCGGGGACAGTTTCAATATGGTGGGCTTTCAGACCAGACTCACAATTCCGCAGCAAAAAAAGGTATTCAGGCTTATTCCCGGTCTGGAAAATGCAGAATTTCTACGCTATGGAAGTATTCATAGAAACACCTACCTCAACTCACCCAAACTACTCTCAGATGATCTCTCCTTCTCTGAAGAGCCAGATCTTTTTCTCGCAGGACAGATCTGCGGAAATGAGGGATATACCGAAAGTGTTGCAACAGGTCACCTTTCTGCACTTTTTGTAAGCCGCAGGCTTTCGGGTTGCAGTATCGAGCCACCACCGCTGGAAACCGCTACCGGTGCACTTCTTAATCATGTAACTAATTCCACCTCCGATCCTTTCACACCATCCAACATCCATTTTGGATTATTTCCCGCTCTTGAGCAGCAACGGTTCAACAGAAAAGAGGGGAAAAAAAGGAAAAAGCAGGTGTTGTGCGAGAGAGCCACTGAAAAACTAAACGAATGGGCGGAGAAAACAGGGGTACTTACCCCGAATTCAAAACATTTGTCTCCTGAAAAATAGCAGAACCCCGGTCAGGTAAGTTCCGGGGTTCGGGTGATGCTCTTCTGATGATGGGTAAGGAAGAGTCGTATAACAGTAAATTACCAGTTCCCGCTTTTTTGAATTTTTGCCTTGGGCAGGGAAGTCAGCTGACTTTCTGCTTTTTCAATCTCTTCAACAGGCAGCTCATGGTCGGAAAGTTCACCATTCAGGAATTTAGAGTAGCCAAGGAGATCCATGTGACCATGTCCGCTTAGGTTCATAAGGATCACCTTCTCTTTGCCCTCCTCTTTTGCTTTCAGCGCTTCGCGGATCGTGGCCGCAACTGCGTGACTTGATTCCGGGGCTATTATTATTCCTTCCGAACGTGCCCACTGGATCGCTGCCCTGTAGCATTCTGTCTGTGGTATGGCTCTGGCGGTGAAGAGTCCCTCAAGAAGGGCCTGACTTACGAGTGGTGACATACCATGATACCTCAATCCTCCTGCATGTATTGGTTCCGGAACGAAATTATGCCCAAGAGTATGCATCGGTAGAAGGGGGGTGAGTCCTGCCACATCACCGAAATCATAGGTAAAGATTCCTTTGGTCAGTGTGGGACATGAAGCCGGTTCGGCTGCAATGATCTCTATCTGCTCACCGTTTATCTTATCGTTCATGAAGGGAAATGATATCCCGGCAAAATTGCTTCCCCCGCCTGCACAGCCTATCACAACATCCGGCTTTTTGATTCCCGCTTTGGCCAGCTGTTTTTTAGCCTCGAGTCCAATAATTGTCTGATGAAGCATTACGTGATTAAGAACGCTCCCAAGCGAATATTTGGTATTGCCGCTTTTATCTGAAACTGCGGCTTCAACCGCTTCGCTGATAGCTATACCCAGGCTCCCCGGAGTTGAAGGGGTTTCCTGAAGTATCCTGCGCCCTGTATCTGTCTCTTCACTTGGACTGGCGATACAATTTCCTCCCCAGGTCTCCATCATAACTTTCCTGAAAGGTTTCTGATCGAAACTGATGCGCACCATGAAAACCTTACACTCAAGACCAAGTAGTGCGCTTGAAAAAGAGAGCGCACAACCCCACTGTCCCGCACCGGTTTCTGTGGTGAGTGTTTTTGTCCCAAACTGTTTGTTGTACCAGACTTGGGGCACTGCGGTATTGGGTTTATGGCTTCCTGCCGGAGAAACTGATTCATCTTTGTAAAATATCTTGGCCGGTGTGCCCAGTGCTTTTTCAAGAAATACTGCCCGGCGAAGAGGGGAGGGCCTCCAGCGATACAAAATGTCAATAACCTCATCCGGTATATCGATCCAGCGCTGAGTGCTGACTTCCTGTTCAATGAGATTCATCGGGAAAACCGGCGCCAGGGATTCGGGGGTAAGCGGATTGCCATCCGGGCCAAGCGGGGGCTGAACTGGAGAGGGCAGATCTGCTGCGATGTTATACCACTGGCGGGGAATTTCGCTTTCGTCCAGTAATATCTTGATGCTCATGTGAACCCTTTCTGCAAATGTTGGAGGAGTGCTGTTTTAGAATCTTGTTTACCGCAGAGTTTTTATCCTTTATTAATTTGGATCCTCTGGTGATCTTACAAAGACTTATACCCAGCTCTGAGGCTATCTGTCGCTGAGAATTTCCTTCAGAAAGCTTTTTCATAAGTTCCCAGCGCAGTGCGAGGGCCTTTATCTCCGCTTCTGTGAAGATTTCTTCGAAAAATTTATTCATGAGACCGGGATCATCTATGTTGGTCAGAATCTCAATTATTTCGTCTTTGGAGTTTTGAGTGTTTCTATTCATAGAAACAATATATTTACTGAATGAGGATTGCGCAAAACTTTTTTTCTTATTGTTTAAACCAGGTTTGACTGCAGTCTTGGGACCCGAATTTCAGGTCAAGCTTCAGAGTACTGATTGTAAACTGTGCCGGGATAGATTAGATTTGTGCAAACCGTGCAGGATGAAGTTTTTTTACACGGGGTTATTCTGCTCTGTGAATTTCAAGTATATGGGCTGCGATTCTGAAAGAGAAATGGTTCATGCGCTGTATTTCTTCGAGGAGGTCCACATGAATTGAGGTGGTCTGTACAGATTCTGGTTTTCTTTTGTATAATCTTTGCAGATGTCTGTAGACATATTCATCAAAATCAGCTCTAACCTGATGTTTGCGATTAAAGATTGACAAGGCGGTGTCGTGGTCATCGTTTACAAAAGCTTTGGTTGTTTCTTTAAACAGCATAGTGGTTTTTTTTAAAAACTGAAGTATGTCATTTTCCCCCTCAGTTGACAGTGGCTGAGGGCTGAATCTGATCTTGTTTGCAAGTTCAATGATTCTTTTTGAGATTATATCCCCGATATGCTCGATATCAGTGGTAACCATAATAAGTTTATAAGCCTTGGTGGCTTCTTCGGGGTTGAGCTCCTCATGGGATATTCTGGTCAGGAAAATAATGATATTCTCGTGCAGGAAATCAACCTCATCATCCTGTTCTGTAATTGATTTACACACTCTCCAGTTATACTTCTGAATAAGGCTATGGCAGTTATCTGACATCTGACAAACCTTCTCTGACATCCTTGCAATCTCTTTTGCCGATTGGGTTAGTGCAAGGTTTGGCAAGGAGAGCAGATTGTCGTGAAGGTAATTTATCTGATGTTTTTGTTTGTTGTTTGCTGCTGATGTTTTGGTGATTTTAAGGATGAAATTTTCGAATGGTTTGAGCATTGGTAAAAATATTGCAGTGATCATGATGTTGAAGACTGTGTGCAGCATGGCGATTTGAAAAGCAGGTGATCCATGCCCCAGGCCAGGCATGGTTCTGAGGATCCAGATTGCTGGAAAGGCAACTATGGTTCCTATCAGCTTAAAATAGAAATGTGCCCATGCGACTCTTACACCATCGGGATCAGCTTTGAGTGTTGAGATGAAGGCGGTTGCACATGTTCCAAGATTAGCACCTAAGACCAGGGGGAGCAATTCTGAGAGTCCCGGTGTCCAGGGGGTGCCTTCATAGGATGCGGCCAGGGTGATCACCATGGCGAGTGTCGCTGCGCTGCTTTGGATGATAGCGGTAAAAAGTGTACCTGCAATGAGCCCCCACCATGGGTTTGTGAAGCTGTGAAGAAGAACTCTCTCAAAGGAGGGGTTTGAACGCAGCGGTGTTACAGCCTCAGACATGAGACCCATACCGAAAAAAACAAAACCGAATGCCAGGATTAGTTTCCCGTATTCGGTCATTTTGTCAGAAGTTGTAGTGATAGAGATAAAAAAGCCGACTGCGATCAGCAGAGGTGCTATTTCGTAAAATTTTATGGCGAAAAGCTGTACTGTTATGGTGGTACCCAGGTCTGAGCCAAGGATCATACCAAGGGACTGGCTGAATGTCATCAGTTTGGCGCTGGCCAGACTCACAAGCATCACCGTGGTCGCAGAGGATGACTGGGTGAGGATTGTGGTTGAAAATCCCGCCAGGTATGCACTGAATCGGTTTCGTGATATGATATCGATAATTTTTTTTATATCGGTACCACCAAGCCTCCTGAGATTCTTCTCCCCCTGCTGCATGCCGTAGAGGAAAAGGGCCAGTCCGCACAGAAGAGAAAAAAACTCCAAAATCGTGAAGCTGGACATGAGTTCTATCCTAAAAGAGTATTAAGAAGCCGTTATCGTTACTAATATAAGAGTTTGGTAAGATAATAATAGTAATTTATGAGGTTGAAAATCAATGAGTTATTTATTGGGTTGGAATATCGGTTAAAAAAACAAAACAAACTGTTGGCAAAGGGAAAATTTCTGTTTATATTATTAGAAATGGTATTTGGGTCTCCCTACACCACACACACACACTTAGGAGGCTTGCAGTGGAGATAACTGAAGTAAGAGTAACTCTCAGAAATGAAGATAAGCTTAAAGCCTTTGCCAGCATCACTCTCGATGATTGTTTTGTCGTGCGCGGGCTTAAGGTTATCAATGGGTCTCAGGGGTACTTTGTTTCCATGCCCAGTCGCCGCAGACGGGATGGGTCATTTCAGGATTTGGCTCACCCAATTAACAATGATATGCGGAAAGTGATAGAAGACAAGGTTCTCGATGCTTTTGAAAGTGAACTGAGCAAGTGGGACAGTGGAGTTATACGGATTGATGAGAGTATGGCTTCTGCCTGTGCTGAAGAGGTTTTTGAGGAGTGAAAACCGGAATAGTTAATTTTCTCGCCTAAGTTGTGAAGTATTTGTTTTTCTCGTAAGTACCCATAATATATTTTACGTAGTTCTCATGGTAATCTTACTGGGGCGTCGACAAGTGGCAAGTCACGTGGTTTTGGTCCACGTATTCGGAGGTTCGAATCCTTCCGCCCCAGCCATATATCTTAAGTGGAAAAAATTTCAAAGTTACTTTAGTGTTTATCCGAGGAGGTTGCACTTTTGGATGTGATCAAATTGCAGGCACGTACCAGAGCTGGTTCCGGAAAGTCCTACACTCGCAAGGCGCGTGCGCAGGGTTGGATTCCCGCTGTCTATTATGGCAAAAACCAGGAATCAGAGAAGATTGAGGTCTCAGAAAGGGAGTTCTGTGCATTGGCCAGAGCAAAACAGCTGACACACATCATTGATCTGGGACTTGAAAAAAATGATGGTTCGATGGCAGTTGTCCGTGATGTGCAACGCGATGTGCTTAAGGATCAGGTGTACTATCATATCGATTTCCTCAAAGTCTCTATGGATCAGGTTATTACCGTAGATGTTCCGCTTGAAATCGTGGGTACACCGGTAGGGGTTAAGGTGGATAATGGTGTGCTTGGGCATCCGGTTAAAACTGTGATGGTGGAATGTTTACCTAAAGATATTCCGGAAAACGTCAAAATCGATGTGTCTGAGCTTAAAGTTGGTGATTCTATACACGTTCGTGATGTGTCCGTTCCGGGTGTTGTTATCAAAGACTCACCAGATGAGGTGCTTGCAGTGGTAACACCACCGACCCGTGAAGCTGCTGTGACATCTGAGGAAGAGGGAGCGGCTGAAGGAGCTGCCTGAGGCTGGTCTGTAGCTCGATAAGTATGGGTCTGTTCAAGCTCTTTGGAAAAATACTGACTTCAAAAAAGGTTCCTCTTAAAGCCGACAAACTCATAGTCGGTCTGGGGAATCCGGGTAAGGAATATCTCAATACCCGTCATAATGTAGGGTTTAAGTTGGTGGATGCACTTGCTGAGCAAATGACTTACAGGTCAGATTCTCAGATGTGCAGTTCCTCATGTGTAACTGGCAGCCTGGCAGGGTTTGATCAGGTGGTGCTGGTAAAACCTCTGACATACATGAATAGAAGTGGTGAAGCCTTAAGTGCATGTATGAATCTTTACAACTTGCCTCTTTCTGATTGTCTGGTGGTAGTTGATGATTTCAATTTGCCTTTAGGTTCTTTCCGTTTTCGAAAAGGTGGATCTCATGGCGGTCATAACGGTTTGAAATCCATCTCTGCTTTTGTCGGTTCTCAGTTTCCTCGTCTTCGTGTTGGGATTGGGCCACTTCCTCAGGGTACCGATATTATCAGCTTCGTTCTTGGTGAGTTTTCTGATCCTGAACTGCTGCATCTTAAAAGGGTTATATATACAGCAAAAGAAGCAGTGATCTATAGTATGGAAAATGGCCTTGAAAAGGCTATGAATAAGTACAATTCTGTTGTAGTTGAATAAATTTTAAATCCTGCTCCGTGACACTGTTGTACATGGAGTCAAACGACCACAGGAGGTTTTTCGTGAAGCGACCTTATGAATCAGTGATTGTGTTTGATGGAACACTTTCAGACGATACGATTCAAAGAGAGCAAAAGCAGATAGAGGAGTTTCTCTCTGCCAATGCTGATTTTGAGAAAGCTGATGTTTGGGGTAAGAAGGCTCTTGCTTATCCTATAAAGAAGAAACGCTCAGGGTATTATGTACTTTATCTCTATGAGGGAGAGGGTAATGTTCCTGCAGCACTCGATAAGCACATCAAGCTGAATGAGTCTGTGCTGCGTTCCCTAACTGTTTTGCGTGATCTTAAAAATGAGGCTGCAAGAGCAGCTGTCGTTGCTCGCAAAGAGCAGAAAACTGAAGCCCCGGTTAAGAAAAGCGAAGAAAGCTCTGAATCGGAAAGTGATAAGGAATAATCGTAAAAAGGAGAATTCATAAATGGCTTTTGTTAAAAGAAGAGCAAAGAAGGTCTGCTGGTTCGAGCAAAATAAAGTTAAACCAGATTATAAGGATGTCGCAATCATTCGTAAATATATTACTGAAAGAGGAAAGATCGTACCCCGTCGTCTTTCAGGAGTGACTGCAAAAAATCAAAGGAAATTGGCTACAGCAATTAAACGTGCCCGTCATCTGGCGTTGCTGCCATTTGTTTCAGAAAATATCAAATAAAGCCGTCCGGGGCTTAACTGGAGGATAATATGCAAGTAGTTCTTATGAAGGATTATGGAAACCTCGGTAAGGCAATGGATGTCGTCACTGTGAAGGATGGGTACGCAAGAAACTACCTCATCCCATCAGGGGTCGCAGTGCCTGCAACCGAAGGTAACAAAAAAATTGTGGCTCAGGCTAAAAATTCTGCTGAAAAGCGTGAAGAGAAAAAACTTAAAGAAGCTCGTCAGTTGGCTAAGAAAATCGAGCAGGTCCCTTGCACCATTCCGGTTAAAGTGGGAGAAGAGGAAAAGATCTTTGGTTCTGTAACCTCTCAGGAAATTGCCGATCTTCTTAACAAAGAAGGCTTCAATATCGATAAAAAGGCTGTCGGACTCGATGAACCTATAAAACAGCTTGGCGTCTATAATGTAAAAGTTAATCTCTACAAAGACGTTTATGCAAAGGTCAAAGTGTGGGTGGTGAAAGAGGAAAAGTAGCCCGATACTGATTCTGTTATTTTCCTGCCGGGCATGTGGATTTTCTCCTGCATAACCCGGCATTTTTTTTAAAAAAATATGATAGTAAACCCTGGAAAGGAGTTTCTGAACATGAAATTTCAAGGTTGTTATGTAGCGATTGTAACCCCTTTTACAGAGGATGATAAGGTCGATGAAAAGGGGCTTAGATCCAATATCGAATTTCTGATAAAAAAAGGTGTAGCCGGAATCGTCCCATGCGGGACAACCGGGGAATCTGCAACTCTTACCTGGGAAGAACATAACAGAGTGGTTGATATTGCCATAGATCAGGCTAAAGGCAGAGTTACAGTTATCGCCGGTGCCGGATCCAACAACACATCTGAAGCGGTCGCCGCTGCAAAACATGCGGCTGAAGCTGGGGCTGATGCGATCCTGAGCATAACTCCATACTACAATAAACCAACTCAGCAGGGCTTGTATGAGCATTTCAAAACCGTTGCCGAACAGGTGGAGATTCCTATCGTCGTGTACAACGTGCCAGGAAGAACCGGGGTAAATCTGTTGCCTGAGACTCTGGAAAAACTCTGCCATTTCAAAAATATCGTAGCTGTTAAAGAAGCAAGCGCAAATGTGACACAGGTTTCTGAAATTCATCGCCTCTGTGGTGATAAAATCGATATCCTCTCGGGTGATGACGGGCTGACTTTGCCAATCCTGTCTGTCGGTGGAAAAGGTGTGGTTTCTGTTATCGGTAATATCGTTCCGGATAAAATGAGCTCCATGATCGATCTCTATCTTAAAGGGCAGCACTCTGAAGCTCTTGAGATTCATCAGCAGTTAGCTGAGCTGGCACAGATCGTTTTCATCGAGAGCAATCCCACTCCGGTAAAAGTTGCCATGAACCACTACGGTCTCTCGGCGGGAAGAGTGAGACTGCCTTTGGTTGACATGAAAGATCAAAATAAACAAACACTCTTAAACGTACTCAAAAAGTATCCGGTTACTCTGGACTGAGTTCATCAATTTCGGTCCTGCCGGTATAGCTTTTACGTGGCTGGATCGCAGCTTTTCTGGGCCGGGGGAATATCTTCTGAATTGGACTTTCCCCTGGCAAAGAGTTGGTTAACCGGTTTCTGATCCAAAAAAACAGTGCCAATTATTTGGGAAAATGTTCAGGAAAATGGTAGATTTAAATTTGTCTCCGGTTAGCTTGATTTACCAATTTGCGGTTCTGGTTTTAAGTATATGTGCTTTAATGTGGCTTAACTGAAACACTTTTTGCGGTGAGGATGGTTAAAGACTGGTGTACTCTGGTTAGATATTCCTTAACATGGTACTTTTTGAGAGGTCCTATGAAATTTATCAAGATTTTCGGTGTTGCACTGTTGTTGGCACTCTCCACAGCAGCATCAGATGTTAAAGCTGATGAACAGTCAGAGGGATCGGACCTTGTTGTTGAGGATCTGGAAACGGATGCACTTTTTTTGGAAGAAGTAGAAACCGATGAACTTGTGCTTGAAGATCCCCTGTCTGATGATCCTGAAACTGACACAGTGGTGGTTTTAGATGTTGAGATTGATATCGATGATCTTCTGGGAAATGACAGTGATGAAGAGCTTCTTGTAGCTGACCAGGATTCTGAGGAGAAAAGTGAGCCTGATATTCTGGATATAGATGAGCTGCTTGCCGGTGATGCTGAAGATGAACTGCTTATTTCTGATGAACCCCGTGATACAGCCACTTCAGAGCATATAGAGACTGTTTCAGAACAGGATGCCTCAGAAGAGGAATTATCGGGTGAGCAGGACGAATATGTTCAGGTTCAACCTGATACCCCCCCCCAACTGAAACCCTCTGATGACTCGGATTTTCAGGAAGTGGATTACGAAACAATAATCGATGATGAGATGGAGATCAATTTCGCGAGAAATTTGGAAGAGTACCGCTCACCAAGAAGGGCGATGTTACTGTCTTTGCTCGTACCGGGTCTCGGACAGGCTTACTCCAGAAACTACATCAAATCGGGAGCCTTTGTGGCAGCAGAGGCTGTTTTAATTGGAGTTGCTATTCGCAATTCTGTCAGAGGAAGAAGCCAGCGCAGAGATGCCAGGGATTTTGCTGATGAGAACTATGACCCGGACCAGTTAAGGCACTATTACAGAGTTATGGAAGAGATACACAATGAGAGATCACCTGAATACTCATTTGATACCTTGATTATGCTGGATTTCGAGGACGATTTTTATGACTGGGCGCGGGAGAGAAACGGAAGTTTCTACAGAAACATTGATCGACAATTTTACATACCAGGATGGAAGGATGTTGAACCTCATATCGATACACTAAGCACCTATATACGTGATGGAAGAACAGATGAAATCATTGGTGATTCCGGTGAGAGATTTGTTATTGTCAATCCGGATCAGAGCAGATTTTTTCTTCTGAATCAGGTAGGTGGCAACGAGGGCATATTAGGTTATTCTGAGAACCAGCAGAAATACAGCGATATGGTTGCAAAATCCAATAACTACTTCCGCAATGTAACATTCTCACTATATGGCATATTACTTAATCATGTTATAAGTGCATTGGATGCAGGGATTACAGCCAGATCATACAACCGGGCTCTTTTGGGAGAGCAGAGTGTATGGGATAGAATCAGTATTGAACAACAGATTGTGCATACAGGTTCAGAAAGTGTACCTGGAGTGGCACTAAGGATGCAGTTTTGAATAAATATCTTCTTATAACAGCTCTACTTTCATTAATTGTCCTGCCTTCTCATTCTCAGATCATCATTGAGGATGATGTTGTTACAGACACCATATCGATATTTTCAGAACCGGAGATTGAGATCCCTTCCAACCTCCTGATTGCAACTTCCATTGTGCTCCCCGGACTGGGTCATCATCTCCTTGAGAGGCCTGTCCAATCCTTTGTTTATACGACGGCTGACCTCGTGTCAATTTTCGGTGCAATTGTATGCTACAGCCATTCACGACAAATATCAGCAGATGCCAGAGCTCATGCCTGGCGCTATGCCGGTGCTTCGGGTGATCCCGATGATAACCTTTACTGGAGGCATGTAGGCAGGTTTATGGATACTCAGGAGTTCAATAACACGCATGACCTCAACAGAACACCAGATGAGAGATACATAGACACTGATCTTTACTGGAAATGGAGCGATGAGAGCTTCAAGGATGAATACAATGATTTAAGGGAAAGCTCCAGACGCTTTCAGGTTGCTTCAAGTTTTTTCATGGGAGCATTGGTTCTGAACAGAGTTGTTTCCTTTGTTGATGCAAGAACATCAATCAGAAGGAAAAATGTGGGAATGTTATCCTCTTTGGAATTTATCCCTCATTATTCCCATTTTGAAAATGAATACGGACTGTCGTTATCTGCGCGATTCTGAAATCAATCGATCCGGCAGACTCTGTGTTCTTTTACATATAACCGCACATATGATATAGGAGAGTAGAATGCGTTGTCCGTTTTGCAGCTATGAAGAAGATAAAGTCGTTGATTCCAGGACAAGTAAGGAGGGGCGGGCAGTGCGACGCCGCAGGGAGTGTCTGGAGTGCGGAAAACGTTTTACTACTTATGAGTATATTGAGAGTACATCTCTGATAATCGTCAAAAATGACCGCCGCCGCGAAGCCTACGACCGGCAGAAACTTATGAATGGTCTTGTCTCTGCATGTAAAAAGAGACCTGTAAGCCTTAAAAAGGTGGAAAGTATCGTTGATAAGATTGAAAATCAATTGGAAAAAGTTGGCAAAACCGAGATACCGAGTGCCGAAATTGGCAAAATGGTAATGGAAGAGCTTTATGGCCTTGACGAAGTCGCTTATATACGATTTGCCTCAGTGTATAGAAAATTCAAGGATATAAGCGAATTTATTTCTGAAGTCAAGGAAATAGAATCAAAATTCGAGCCGCTTTCAAAAGATAAACCCTAAGAAGCTCAAAAATAGAGAGAGTGAGCCTGATCTGAGCAGCCCTGAATCAGTTTGGGGCTATTCAACCTCGATAATGCTTCCGGAGGAAGATGTTTCATCAAAGAAATCTTCCTTGAAATAGTAAAAACCCTGATCATCTGCAGAATAAAAGTCGTTTGTTTCTTCGGTGAAAAATTGTCTTAATGCATTATCTCTGTTCTCACCGGTGATAATCCTGTGACGGATCTGGGGCTTTTTTGAAGGAGTGATGAACGCTATAGAATATTTTGACATATATAACTCCTTGATTTGATATTTTTGGCTCTCTTTTTGTACTGATCTTTCCTGAGTAAAATAGATTTCGGAAATATAAATAAAACTAAAAAATTGCATTAAATAAGGTTGGGGTGTATGAATATCAGAAACGTGTTCTGCGTGTTGGCTTTAACACTCTTTTTTGGGGGGAATGTCCGTGCCGATATGCAACAGAGGGTTGAGCGGCTGCTGAGAGAAAATGATTACCACAATGGTGGCATAGGTATAATGATTTTGGATCTTGAAACTGATTCTGTCGTCGTCTCTGTCGACGCTGATTCTCTTATGAATCCTGCTTCGGTGAACAAACTGTTCACTGGTGCCGCTGCCATGGAACTGTTCGGACCAATCCATACTTTCCCTACAAAAGTCTATATCGATGGAAATTTCGACAGTGAATCGGGAATTGTGGATGGAAATCTCTACATTAAAGGCGGCGCAGATCCGGGGTTATCTGCTGAGAGACTTTGGCTTTTTGTACAGCACCTCTCTCACAGAGGAATAAAAAGTGTCACTGGAGATCTCATTCTCGACAACAGTTATTTTGATTCAGTTTCTCTTGGGCCCGGTTACACTCAGGGACCAAACAGCAGAGCCTATTTGCCGCTGATAAGTCCCCTGGCCGCAAATTTCAGCTCCATTGCTATTCATCACAGGTCTGGACACACACCGGGCACTCCTGTTAAGGTAGATGTTTTTCCAAGAATTGAAGGTCTGGTTATCAACTCTTCAGCCCGTACTGCAGCCCCGGGCTCAAGAGGCAGTCTCAATGTCACCACTTCCTACAATGGGGGCAGAACACAGGTTAATGTCAGTGGCTTGATGCCGCTCAATCAGCTACCCGGCTATACCTACAGAAGAGTGTGGCAGACATGGGAAGTTTTCGGTGGAGCCATGCGTGCCATGTTTTCAGAAAACGGTATTGAGATAAAGGGGGAAACCATTGAGGGTACCGTCTCGGACTCACTGATAAATTCGGGGCCTTTTTTTACTTTCAGAAGTCAGCCTGTCACAGAATTTGTAGATCATATGTTTAAATACTCCAGTAATTTTGCCTCCGAGATGCTTTTTAAAGCACTTGCTGCAGAGTATGTTTCTGTCCCGGGAACCTGGGAGGGGGGAGCAAAAGTTATTAGTGACTGGTGGAAAAACAGAAAATTGCCAGGAATGCCAGTCATAAAGAATGGCTCTGGAATGGGTGATGTAAACAGGGTCAGTGCCGCTCAGGTCACAGAACTTCTTCGATACGTCTCACAACAGAAAACCTATTACCCGGAATTTCTGGGCGCACTATCCATAGGGAATGTTGATGGTACACTCAAAGACAGGTTTAGACAATCAAGACTCGGGGGGCTGGTCAGGGCAAAAACCGGAACACTCAACTCACTGAGAGTTAGCACTCTGGCTGGATATCTGTTTCTCTCTGACAGAACTTATGCTTTTGCGATTTTGTGCAATAATGTAGGTAGCGGGCAGTTTGATAATTGGGTGATACAGGAGCTTATCCTAGATACGGTTGCTTCTGATATCTGGTGGTAATTTGAACTATTTGGTTTCTGAAGTGGGGTAAAACCCTGTTCTCTCCTCATTTGCTTAGGGGATAGCGAGTGCTTATCGTACTTAAATCCTTCTTAACAGCCCTACTTCGTAATTCATAATTTATTTTTAATTCTCACTCTCGACCTGATCCCTTTAAGTGGATCAGGTATTATTTCAATTTTTCTGCTGTATAGGTGTTGATCTGAAGCTTTTGTCGGATCGCAGCTGTGATAGGGAAGGTAGGATCTGAAAGTATGGGGAATGTTAGGCGTGTTTTTGTGGAAAAACGTAAGGGGTTCGATGTATATGCTCAGGGAATGTTGCGTGATCTGAGAGATAATCTGAAAATATCCGGGTTAAAGGAAGTGCGAATTCTCAATCGCTATGACATTGAAGGGATTACAGAACAAAACTATACACTATTTCGTGATTCTATCTTTTCTGAGCCTCCTGCAGATATGGTTTTCGATGAACAGATTCCCTATGAAGAAGGATATCGGGTGTTTGCCGTTGAATATCTTCCCGGGCAGTACGATCAGAGAGCCGACAGTGCTTCACAATGTATTCAGCTTCTGACTCACGGGGAACGCCCGGATGTGGCAACAGCACAGGTCTTTGTACTTCAGGGCGATATAACAGATCAGCAGTTTTTACACATAAAAAAATACTGCATAAACCCCGTCGATTCCAGAGAGGCATCTTTACTTAAACCTGACACCTTAAGTGCGTGTTCGGAATCACCATCCGATGTGCAGATCGTAGACGGTTTTATTAATCAAACCCCCAGGGAACTTGAAGCGTTACGTCTGTCTCTGGGGCTGGCTATGAAAGCTGAAGATCTGCTGTTCTGCAGGGATTATTTCAAAGAGACAGAAAAAAGAGATCCTACCATTACAGAGATCCGTATGCTCGACACATACTGGTCAGATCACTGCAGGCACACAACCTTTCTTACAAAAATCGAATCGGTAACTATTGAGGAGGGTTCTTACAACGAACCTCTGAAAGATGCTTACAACGCTTACAAAAAGGCCAGACATCTTGTATATGGGGAAAAAGAGAAGCCACTGTGCCTAATGGATATTGCTACTATTGCCATGAAAGAGCTGAAAAAAGAGGGCGTTCTTGATAATCTGGATGAATCTGAAGAGATAAATGCATGCAGCATAGTTGTTAAAGCAGATATCGATGGAACAATGGAAGACTGGCTGGTGATGTTTAAAAACGAAACTCACAACCATCCAACTGAAATTGAACCATTCGGTGGTGCTGCCACCTGTTTGGGTGGGGCCATAAGGGACCCCCTCTCAGGACGATCGTATGTCTATCAGGCAATGAGAGTTACCGGTGCAGGCGATCCGCGGGTGCCGGTTGAGGAGACACTGCCCGGAAAACTGCCTCAAAGGAAAATAACTACTCTGGCTGCTCATGGTTACAGCTCTTATGGTAATCAGATTGGGTTGGCAACTGGATTGGTTTCTGAAATATATCACGAAGGATACCTAGCCAAAAGACTGGAGATCGGTGCGGTAGTGGGTGCTGCACCAAAAGAAAACGTTGTAAGGGAACAACCCCAGCCCGGAGATATCATTGTTCTTCTGGGCGGAAGAACCGGACGAGACGGGTGCGGTGGTGCAACCGGCTCCTCGAAAGAACACACTGAAGAGTCGATCCAGACCTGCAGCGCTGAGGTTCAGAAAGGTAATCCCCCGACAGAACGAAAAATTCAGCGGCTCTTCCGTAATGGGGAAGTGAGCAGGATGATCAAGCGATGTAATGATTTTGGAGCCGGAGGTGTTTCGGTTGCCATTGGAGAGCTCGCTCCGGGGCTTGATATCAATCTGGATGCCGTCCCCAGGAAATATGAAGGGCTCGATGGTACAGAACTTGCCATCTCCGAATCCCAGGAAAGAATGGCCGTTGTCATAGAGCCTTCAAATCTGGAACGTTTCACAAAACTGGCTTCTTCTGAAAACCTGGAATCAGCCGTTGTTGCCAGGGTAACAGAGGAGAAGAGATTGAAAATGAGCTGGCGGGGCAAGGTTATTGTCGATCTGAGCCGGGATTTCATTGACACAAATGGTGTGCTGCAGAAAACTGCTGTAGAGGTAACTGCTCCGGATGAAAATGAGAAATTTTTCGACCAAACAATCTCGACCATATCTGCTGAAAACATCGAATCTGCATGGAGTGAAACCCTTTCAAACCTTAATGTGTGCAGCCAGCGGGGGCTGGTCGAAATGTTTGACAGCTCTATTGGGGCTGCAAGTGTACTGATGCCTTATGGGGGTAAATTCCAGGCGACACCAACAGAGTGTATGGTTGCAAAACTGCCGGTATCTAAAGGGGATACTTCAACCGGAACTGCGATGAGCTATGGTTTCAACCCCTATCTTTCAAGCTGGAGCCCCTTTCATGGAGCTGCGTATGCTGTTGTAGAAGCTGTAGCCAGAGTGGTTGCTGCTGGTGGGGATTACCGCACAATCCGTCTCACCCTTCAGGAGTATTTCGAAAAGGTTGGTACAGATCCAAAGAAATGGGGTAAGCCTTTCGCCGCACTTCTGGGTGCGTATCATGCCCAAAAACAAATCGGAATTGCTGCAATTGGTGGTAAAGACAGCATGTCCGGCACATTTAAGGATATGCACGTACCGCCTACTCTGGTAGCATTTGCATTGGCACCGGTAGACGTATCCCGGACAATCTCCCCGGAGCTTAAAAAAGTTGATTCTCAACTTATACTGCTCTCTCTTCCACGGGACCAGTTCTCAATGCCAAATTTCGACATACTGCACAAAAACTACGCAGCTGTGAATGAGGGTGTAAAATGCGGACACATTATTTCTGCTCATTCTGTTGGGAAGGGTGGCGTGGCAGAGGCGTTATCAAAAATGAGTTTCGGAAATAGAATCGGAATATCCCTGAACCCAAATATAGAACCTAATTCTCTGTTTACCCCCGAGTATGGCAGTCTGGTTCTTGAAATAGAAAAAGGAACAGAGACTGCTACCTTTTTGGAAGGGACAGAATTTAAACTGTTGGGCAAAACCGTTTCTGAGGAAAAAATCACCGGAGACCGGTTCTCTGTTGATATTGGAAAACTATATTCTGAGTGGGAAAAACCGCTTGAGAATGTCTTCCCATCACAGGCATCTCAGGAAGAATGTCTGGACATAGAAATTCCATCAGATACTACACAACCCAGATTTTCTTCAAAACTGAAAATCGCAAAACCAAGAGTGCTGATACCGGTTTTTCCCGGCACAAACTGTGAGTATGACAGCGCCCGGGCCTTTGAGAAAGCCGGCGGGATGTGCGACTTTTTGATCCTGAGAAATTGCACAGCTTCCGATATCGATGATTCCATTAGCCTGATGGCAAAGAAGATAGCGGATTCCCAGATAATCATGATACCAGGAGGATTCAGTGCAGGAGATGAACCGGATGGTTCTGGGAAGTTTATTGCTGCATTTTTCCGTAATCCTCAAATTAAGGATTCTCTTACAGAGTTCCTGGAGAAAAGGGATGGCTTGATGCTTGGGATCTGTAATGGATTTCAGGCCCTGATAAAACTGGGGCTTGTGCCTTATGGAGAAATCCGTGATGCTGAAAGTAGTACTCCTACATTGACATTCAATACTGTGGGGCGCCATATCTCAAGAATCGCTTACACAAAAATCTGTTCCGTCAAATCTCCCTGGCTCACAAATGTCAGTGTCGGGGATCTTCATGCTGTTCCCATTTCCCATGGTGAAGGGCGATTTGTGGCCTCCAGGGAACAGATCGAGTCTCTTGCGAAGAATGGTCAGGTTGTTACCAGATATGTTAATTCAGATGGGGAAACCCAAACCGGGATGAATGGCAACTGTAATGGATCATATGGCGCTATTGAAGGAATAATTAGTCCTGATGGCAGGATCCTTGGGAAAATGGGACATTCAGAACGTAAAGGTAAATTTGTCGCCAAAAATATTCATGGTGAAAAAGACCAGCTCATTTTCGAATCCGGTATAAGCTATTTTGCTTAGTTAAAACCTTAAATACAGATTTTCTCGGGGAGCATATTCTTGTAATATGCTCCTTTTTTTAATTGGAGCTGTTGACCTTTGCTTTTCACAATAGTAAAATTTATCTAATATATAAATTCTTTCCGGGAGGCTGAAGGTATGAAATTTGAGACATACACAAAAGGGAAATACCAAATAGTAAAAATTCGGGATGAGCAGTCACGCATCAGTGATCTTTCAGAACTGAAGGATCTTGTGAACGGGTATCTCGCCCGCGGGAAAGCGAATATAGCAATTAGCTTTGGTGATGCATCCTACATTTACAGTGGAGCAATAGCCGTTCTTGTAAGCTGCCACCAGATGATTCAAAATAAGGGCGGCTCACTTTGCATAATTGAGCCTGACCCTGAATTGTTTGATATACTTGAGACCCTTAATATAGACAGGGTAATAAATATCTACGTCTCTGAGGAATATCTGCCGGTTTAAATCTATCTTTCCTCTACTACCGGAACCCATAATTTCATCCCGACTCTTAGCATAGAGGGGTTGAGATTATTGTTGTGTTTAGCCAGGAGCCAAAGGGGGATAACATTTTCGTCTTTTCTGATTATATCCCATACACTTTCCCCTCTTCCTACAACATGTTCCCTTAGATCCACGATCTTATACCTTGAGAAAAAGTCTTCTTCTATGGCCATGTGATATTCCAGCCGTGCAGCGGCAAAACTTTTCAGTGCATCCGGCTTATTCAGCGGTATGTTTAAGGTGCTGTTGAGCCTGATCTCAGAAGTTCTTCCCATGTTGTTGAACTGGCGAATTTTGTGGGTTGGGATTCCTAACCAGTCAGCATAATGGCCGATTGTTTCATTGAGATTTACAATGATTCTTGCCTGATTTCCGGTTGGTGAGAGTACTGCATCCAGTTTGTACGCATTTACATCAAAGCTGGTGGAAAATGCTGGTTGAGCATTTTCTCTGGCTGGCTGATCGGTAGCAATTGTTGCGGCAATATCTCTAAGTGTATCAGACATTTCTTCTGCGGGGGAGGGCGCAAGGGATGATTCTGCTCCGGTTTCTTTTTCCGGTTGGATGACCTCAGGCTCTGAGCTGGATCCCGGTTCAATTGAGATGGCAACAGCAGGAGATGTTTTTTCCGTGGGTGTTTCACTCATGGGGATTACAAGTATCTGGCCTACAAACAGTCTGTTGAGTGTTCGGATGTTGTTGGTTTTTGCGAGTTTTTGAACCGATACACCGTAACGATTGGCGATGTGAGTGAGATTATCACCTGGTCTTACCCGGTATTCTATGGTTTCGGGGGTTATGGCTATCTCCTGTTCCAATCCGGTATCTTCATCAACGATTTCCTGCTCTGTTTCTTTTGTGACTGTTTCTTCAGATTCGCCCGCTTTGGAAGTTACAATTTCCGGTCCTTCAGGAATATCGGAAACTCTCTGCTGTTCTGACTCAACCTCCTGATGGGCTGTTTCTGTGGGTGGGGGAACTGTTGCGGTTTCCCGTGGGGATGTTACTCTGCCAGCAGTTACAGCCGAACGGGGAACCCGGGAGGGTATCCTTAACACCTGACCGGCATAAATTCTGTTTAATCTTGTGATATTATTGGCCTGTGCGATATCTCTTACAGACACTCCATAGCGGTTGGCTATGATATTGAGGTTTTCTCCCCTCTGTACCCTGTGGTATTCCTGTCTTGGTGGATCGCTGCTGCGATAAGAGTGGGGTATCGAGGCAATGGTCTGCTCAAGGCGCTCAGGGGTGATTGTGCCCGGTACATGGATGGTGAAACCTTTGGGAAGATGGTTCTGCTGGTTATAAACAGAGGCTCTGATAGCCGGGTTGTATGCTCTGAATTGCTCCTGAGAGAGCCCAAGGTGTGAGATGAGTGCGTGGATATTCATGTACTCGTTGAGCCTGGTTGAGTTGAACTCTTTTCTGGGCATCAGTGTGACATTGGGGAATATGTTCTGGTAGTCTTCTGCAAGCCTTGCGGCAGCAACAAAGCAGGCGTAAAAGTTTGAGGAGGCAAAGCCAAAGGTACGGCTGCGATAGTTTTCAATGATGTTTGCGATACAGTTTGATCCGGTTGTGTTAACCGCACGTCTCATGCCGTTAACCCCATGGTTGTATGAGGTTATAGCAACAGGCCAGGAGCCCAGTAGATTGTATGCATTTGAGAGATAACGTGCAGCACCGACTGTGGCGATAATGGGGTCGCGCCGCTCATCCACAAGATAGTCAACTTTCATCCCAAAGGCCCCACCCGTAGCCCGCATGAACTGCCATAATCCGGCAGCTCCAACCTTAGAATAAGCTTCTGTATCGAACGAAGACTCTACATGGGGAATGTAGGCTAAAAGAAGGGGCAATTCATGTTCCTGAAGTATGCTTCTGATGGTATCAAGGTACATTCCCGATCTTTCTATTCCGGATATGAACCGTTCCCGCTGACCGCGCTGAAATCTCACTCTTTCTGAAGCTCCCCTGAGTGCATCGCGGCTGGCATGTTCCTCGAAGAGTGCAACAATCCTTCTCTCCTCTTCCCCCCAGGAATCTTCCGGCTGGCTGTTTATAACCTCAAGGGACTTGTTTATCTGCTCTCTTCTCCTCCGCACCTCTTCAACTTCAGAGGGACTGTTTGTTCTCACTTTGTCATATATGACCATGGGATGATGCCTGTCGTGAAGGAGACCTTCCCGGATTGATACCTCTGAGTAGACCATTTTCCAAAACTGAACATTTGGTTTTATAAGGTCAGGTACCGGAAAAAGTTTCTCATCAGATGCATTGATGAAGCCAAACAGTAAAAAAAATAAAAGTAAACTGAAACGACTTTGGCCCTGTATACAGTTTTTCATTTGATCCCTTTAAACTCCGCTTCTTGAAGAGGTGAATGATAACAAAAATATCAACAGAAAGGAGCTATGTACAAACTTTTTGATCAAAAATTATACCATCACGGCATCAGACCAAAATACACAAAGGCTCACATGCCTGAACGTTTTCTCTTGAAACTCTTCTTTTTTACGTGCATTGGGAATTCTGATGTGCTTTTCCCCACAATCTGAATCCTCTTTTCGGTGGCAAAAAGAACATCAGTGCGGTTGAAATTTTTGCATATATGATCTACTCTACGCCTCAGAGTGCTTAATCCCTGAGAAGAGATCTCCGCATTCTGAATCTCTGAGAGAAGCAATATCTCAACAGCTGCAGAAAAGATCCATACAACTCTGTTTCTGTAACCAAATACCCCTTTTGCCCCCGTTCTCTGCAAAAACAATCTGATTAATTCATCCTCAACATTTACAGTCCTGCATGATGCCAGGAAAATGAAGGCATCGGTGCAACTGTCTTTAAGCTTCTCGGAGAGTTTTTTAAGCGTGTATTTTTCGCTCCCTATGAGAATCATACCACTTTCCCCATGAAAGGCAAAGTAGAGAATGGGGTAGTTTTTAAAACAGCTCTCTTTCCATTTCGATAAATAGAAATCCAGCTCTCCGGTGGTTGCGACCCTGTGGTGCATAAAGGGTGCTTTGCTGTACATCTCAAGCATCGTTAACAGTGGGTAGACTGAATATTTCTCCTCCAGGTCCTCATCCCATAGCCCCTCAAGACAGAAAATCCCCCTCATTTTTATCTCCATTTACATGTGAAACACTTTTTTCTCCCGGTGAAAAAAAAAATATGCAAAAACCGGGCTAATTTATTATTATCTTAGTAATGGAGTTCTAAGGCCCTGTAAAACAAAGGGATGCATATGGGAATTAGGGAAGATATCAGAAGGGCTATTCACAACAAACTGATACTGCGCATTTTAGGACCAAAGGGGGATAAAGAGGTCTGCGTGATCTGCAATAAATCCTTCAATGGAGCAAATTCCTTATGCGTTCACATAATCAATGATGGGAATATGTGCGACAGCTGCTCTGAAATCTACGCTCCTGATCTCCTCAATGCCAAAAAACTGTGCCTCAGTGAGACTGATTGACAGAGTTATATCTGAAGACTCTGAAATCTGTAAAACTCTCCCATCTTTTCTATCAACTCCTGATGAGTGCCTGCTTCCACACACCGACCCTGTTTCAGCACCATTATCCTGTCCACCTTTCTGATTGTTGAGAGGCGGTGAGCGACGATAAACATGGTACGCCCCCTGGCCAGATGGGTTATCGCTTCCTGCACAAGTGCCTCTGATGAGACATCAAGAGCTGAGGTGGCTTCGTCGAGGATGATTATTCTTGGATCACGGATAAGGGCTCTTGCAATTGCTATGCGCTGACGCTGTCCGCCGGAGAGAAGTGCACCATGTTCTCCTATAAGTGTCTCAAGCCCCTGGGGGAGTTTTTGTATAAATTCTTTAACATTTGATAAGTCAAGTATCTCCTGCAGCTTATCCTCCGAAGGATGATCCATACCGTAGGTGATATTTTCACGGATTGACCCGGAGAAAAGAATGGTGTCCTGAGGTACAACTGCGATATGCTGTCGGTAGGTCCGGAGATCAAGATCCTGCATGTCTGTGTTATCGAGAAGAATTCTGCCGCTGGTTGGACGCTGAAAGCCAATTATAAGCTTCACTATTGTAGATTTTCCGCTTCCCGATTCCCCAACGAGTGCAACCGATTCACCGGCTTTCACTTCATGGCTGAACTCACACACCGCAGGACTTTGAGAGCCTTCGTAAAAAAACGTAACATCTTCGAAAGCGATAGTACCATCAATTTTGGAAACCTTTTGTTTGCCTTCATTAAACTCAATATCCGGACACTGAAGAATCTCTCCCATCGAATTTACTGAATCAAACCCCCGGCTCAACTGGGGATAGATGTTAATAATTCCACCCACACTATTAACAATATAGACAAAAAAGGTCTGATACATGACCACATCACCAACGGGAATTCTTCCCCGGTACGCCATATAGCCGGTGACCAGCAGACAAATAAACTGAAAAACCTGAAAGGCAACCCAGGTGGTGGCCCCGAAAAGAGCATTGATTATATCCAGACGAATTCCCCGGTCTTTGACTTTTTCAAGCTGGGTGTCGATTCTGGATATCTCTTTTTTCTCAACACCATGGGCTCTTGTGATAGGGAGCATCGCCACCATCTCAGAGAGCATGGCAGACATCGTTTCTATCTGTCCGCGAAAAGCTTCATTCTGAAGATTGATCTTATTTTTGAACAGGTGAACCATCAAAACCGACAGTGGCACCGTTATGAGGAAAAACAAAGCCACAAGCCTGTCTCTGATTATAGTAACAGATACCGCAAACACAATAGTCATAAACGATTGGTACACTGTGAGAAAAAACTGGCGGGCAAGTACTTCAACAGACTCAACATCACGGAGAACTTTAGACTGAAGGCGGCCTGATTCAAAATTTTCATGAAAGGAGATGCTTAATTCCTGGAGTCGACGTACAAGGGAGCTTCTCAGCCGTGCCTCTACATTTCTTATTGCCACACTCATGTATTTGGTGAAAAGCGTGTGAAGGGGGATATTCTGTGCCAAAAGTATGGCAATAATTACTGTGCCTCTGATTATAACGTCGGTTCCATGGGTCTCAGGATCGCTGACCGCGGTTATAACATTGCCCATAATGATTGGCATGAAAAGAAATGGAGTGTGCTTAATTGCCCCGAAAAGAAGTGAAAGGAATACTTTCCACCTGTCCTGATAAAAAAATGACAGCAGAATTTTCAATGGGCCTGATTTGCGTTTGTCGACTTCAGGGGTCGATAAATCTGTTTTCATTTATAGTTCCTTCGGCTTTATTGCATAATAAAATAATTGCTGCTTCAGATTATGAATTGCTCAATCAAGCGAAAAGGAGTATCTGTATCCGTTAAAATATTGATTTTTTTTAACACGGTGGAGATTTTTGCAACTTTAATAAACTGTTTATTTTATGTTCACCAGATTAATAAGGTATATTTCCAATCAGCCTTGTAATCGTACATTTCTCCTGAGAGATTTAGAATGAATCTTACCGGTTTAGCTCTTCCCAAAAAAATCATGCCAGTTCTTTTAATTATCACTGCATTTACAGCTCTCTATTATCAAAACGAATACAGTAGATTACAAAACATCCTCTCTCAGATGGACCCGGGTACCGTTTCGTTCGAAAAAATCAAGGAGGTGTTTCCTCAGGCACATGGTATTAGCGCTGCGGACAATTTTGAAGGAGCATCAGAGATAATCGGTCAGGAAAATGAAATTCTGGGTTATTATCTGGACAGCAGACCCTACAGTGACAATATCCGGGGGTATGCAGGTCCGGTTCCGCTTTTAATCCTGTTTGACTCTGATGAGGTGATAAAGGAGGTTGTACTTCTTGAAAACAATGAGACAAAGTCATTCATCAGGCGTCTTGTCAATGCTGATTTTCTTCTGAACTGGCAGGGAGTTACGTTGCAGGAAGCTTCTCAGAAAAGAGTTGATGCAATCAGCAGTGCTACTCTGTCCTGTGATGCAATTGAAGAAGCAATAAGAGTTCGAACATCTGTATATATGGGATATCAGAAGGATCGCTCCAACGGTGCAGCCTTTTCGGTTGTTCAGATTCTGTTCTTAATTCCCGTAGCTCTGTATTTACTGACCTTGGTAAAAACTTCAAAATTTTCCAGATACAGACGTTTCCTACCCATAATTTCGTTTTTGATTTTTGGATTACTGACCGCTTCAATGCTTTCTCTCTCCCTGTTCTCGTCATGGGCTTTTAGTGGTGTCAGCCTCACATCACAGTGGCCTCTTGTGGCAGTAGTGTTGGTAGTTGCATTGTTTCTCCTGTTTAAGGGACAGAATATTTACTGTGCATTTTTTTGCCCCTTTGGAATGGTTCAGGTATTGCTGGCGCGGCTTCCTGTAAAAAAAGTAAGATTACCCGGCTGGATTAGCAGAAAAATTCCACTGTTCAGATCCCTTGTGCTGCTTACCGTGTTTGGACTCTTTTTTGTGTATAGAGATTTTGATCCGGTTTATGTGGAACCGTTCGCTGCATTCAGACCATCTGGTGCACCTTTGATTGTTGTAATTCTTGCAGGAGTATTTACTGTTGTGTCACTGTTTATACCAAGGCTCTGGTGCAGGATGTTTTGCCCCACAGGAAGGTGTCTTGATCTGGTGAAGGATTCCAAACGGTAAGATTACATTCATGGCACGAAGCTCAAAGCGAATTCTGGCGGGCTAAACAACAGGGCAGAAACTCAAAAAAGCGCCGTTACACTCTTCGGTCATAACTGCAGTTTAGTTTAAGATTTATTGTCCGGTATTGGAATGGATTTAGCTCCGGCAATTTCAGATCATTCTGCCGGAGCTGTGGTTATATCAAAACCTGATTATTTTATCTCAAAGTTCAATGATCCCTGCGATCCTCATGGTCTCGATCGCGTCCTCCATTGTCTGTACCGCTTCCCCGTATTCACTCTCGGGGAACTGCTTCTGAAAGCGTTCGATAGTGTTGAGGCAATTCCTGTACTGCCTGATGCCAAACCATGATGAGATTTGGAAAAAAAGAAATGTATCCAGATTGTCCTTTAGAGCCGGATAAAGGTTTGGATTTGCCAAGATATCACTGGTAATCATGATCAGCTCTTCATGTTTCCCATCATGAAGAAGTTCACTAATCTCACTGACCCCTTCAGAAAAACACTCATAGCTGCGCATCGGTTGACGGGAGACAGGGGCAACCGGGGGAGGTGGATCAGATGGTAGTGGTGGTGGGGTTTTGGGTTCTTTTTTTTCGTCCTGTGAGGGTACGTGCTTACTTGTAGTCTGGTTATCGGGAGAAGGTGGGGGAGGATCAATATCTGTATGGGACGTTGGTATGGTGGGGGATACTGTATCCTTGACTGGCTCAGGTATATCGATCTCAGAAATATCACTTGTACAACTGACTGTAGTAATGGTGTCTGACGTAGTTATGTCAAGAGGTTCATTCTGTGATGCGTCCTTACAGGAAATAAAAATCAAGAGGCAAAGTATGGCTGTACAGCAGAACAGCGGGATATATCTGTTCGTAAACATGGAAATCTCCTTTTTTAATGGTTAATTGTGTAAAATCTTATTCTTTGGTTTTGACTTTTTTTGAGACCCGGGGTACGTCCTAAATAAAACATTGCAGGCGTGTATTGTTCAATTTTTACGTTTATTATGCCTGCATTAAGCAAGGCTTCCATATTAGCCGAATCACGTTGGAGTATTAGGTCATACACTTCGATAGCATTTCTATAGCGCTGATTGTCTGCGAGGTCCCTGGTTATCTGCACATAGTGTCTGTGCGGTGAGCAGCATAGGCTCAACAGCCATGCTGAAAGGCATGAATATAAAATGAGATGGAAAATACTTTTTTTACTCATAATATGATCCGCTTCGTGATAAACAAAACTTCCGGCATCAAGGAAGAAAATACATTATGTCAACACGATGTTATGTTGTAAATTTCCCGCTTCAAAAATTTTCGCATTCAGTCTGATAATATGGAAAAAGAAGAATTGGTTCTATGTGAACAGAATCGGGGAATTTTTATTCACTGCAAAGCGTATGTGATTACGTTTGGGGGATAGTATAGGATTGGCAGCTTGAGGATAATATATTGTAGTTATGCGAAGCAGATCATGTTGTTCAGATATGTTCAGCGCATTAGCATTGTGTATGTGAGCTGTTGAGGAATCACCGACAGTGCAGGAGTAAAAAAGCCCTCTGTGTTTAGTTTATCTGCCTTATACAAAAAAAGCCTGAAGAAAAACTCTTCAGGCTAACTTCGACAAAACTGAAAGTGCTATTATAAAGCAGTCACATTCTGAGCGCTTGGCCCTTTGTCACCGGTAACTATTTCGAATTCTACGTTTTGTCCTTCTTCCAGTTTTTTGAATCCACTGGACTGAATAGCTGAGAAATGGACAAAAACATCTTTTGATCCGTCATCTGGTGAGATGAAACCGAATCCCTTGCTCTCATTGAACCACTTTACGATTCCTGTAGACATACTGCACGACCTTTTCTAAAAAAAATAAAATACTTCGGACTCCTGTCCGACATTGAACACTTTAATATATTTCAGGCAATACCAACAAAGTGAAATTAAATGAAAAAAGAGATTTTTTTTTCATTTAAGTGTTGCTCAGATCTTTTTTAGGGCAGTTGTCATCAGTCCTGTTCTGAGGTACTTCTTGTTTTCTGGTTTTTCGCTGTAAAACGACCAGAAAAACTCCTTTTCAAATTACAAGGTTATTACTGCAGGATATTGAGTGTTCATCTATATATACGGCTCATTATCCAGATTATTTCCAAATAAAAATCTTATACTGCATACGCTCTGAAAAAGCTCTGGGTTAAGATTGCAGGTTTTATTGACAATGCAACGTATATCTTTGCAGATTGTCATCGGGGCGGGGAGAGCATCTCGTAACGAAGAAAAATTTCTGTATTTTCCTATATTATAAGAGGTCCAATCCGCCCATGTTACATATTTATGTAAGTACATGAACCAGTATTGGATATCTAATAGGCGGCTTATAATTTATGATATTTTCAGCTATCAGAACACAGTGTACAATCGTTGGTTCATGAAGAAGCGTTTAGATAAATTTGAAAGAGGTGATCGAAATAGAAACTTCAACCGAGAGTTATGGGTTAACGTCTGTGCTCAATTTTCGTGATTTGGGAGGGTGCCAAACAGAAGATGGGCAACGGGTAAAAAGGGGGGTGCTCTTCAGAAGCGCTTCTCTTGATAGTGCATCAAAGAAAGATCTTCTGAAACTGTCTTCTCTGGGGATCAGGACAATCTGTGATCTCCGGGCACCGGTTGAAACCCGTTCAAGGCCGGATCGTATCCTGCCGGATTCCTCGGCCAGGTATGTAAAAATACCCGTGGTTCCCAGAAATATAGAATATATGTGTGCCTACAGAAGGCTTGGGGGGCTTATAAGCGGCAAATTCCGAAAGATAGATTTCGAGGAGTTGATGATTGAGCAATACGGGGATTTTGTATTGCGCTTTTCGGCAGAATTCGCCACATTGCTGAAAATTGTATCCTGCAGAGAGAATCTGCCAGTTCTGATCCACTGTACCGGAGGAAAGGATCGCACAGGATTTGCCTGTGCACTGATACAGGCTGTACTTGGGGTTTCGGAAAAAACAATCGGGGATGATTATTTGATGTCCAACAGCAGCATGGCCGGGTTTGAGGAAAAAATGTGGAAAACAATTTTCTTCATGAGGTTCTTTGGAATCACAAGGGAAAAGTTACTCCCCCTCGTAGAGGTTAGAAAACATTATCTGGATAATTCATTTAATACGATTCGCAAAGAGTACACTACACTTGAGGATTATCTCAAAAAGGGATTGGGGCTTGAGAAGAGGTACGCTGCTGAGTTAAGGTCTTTTTTGGTTGAGCCTTAAAAAATCAGTATAAAACAAACTCCCATTAGACCTGATAGTGGGAGTTTGTAGTAATCGTTTCTCTTAAGGAACTGTTTATTTTCCCAAGAGTTTCATCGCTGTTCTTTTGAACCATGAAGATTTTTTAGGAGCCGGAGTTTTATGCAAAACAGAGGCTGTACTGTTTTGTTTAGAAGTGTTTGCCTGTGGGTGTGAGTGATTCTTGGCCCGGTTAGCTGTTTTGTGTCCTGATTTGTAATTTCTGCTTTTGGAGGCATGTGAATTGTCCGAACCATTTTGTTTGCGATAATTGCCCCGATTTGAGTTAAACTTAGCTCCCGCTTGCCTTGACTCTGAACTAGAGGAGTTTCTGTTGGAATTCCTTGATGGGGATGAGTTTCTATTCTGATTGTTTTTTCTATTGCGTTCATTTCGTTTGAAATTTATACCTGCACTCGTATCTTCCAGATACATATCAGAATCAGCGAAATTAACCGGTATTTTTATATTGGTAAGTTTCTCTATTGGCTCAAGCCCATGTACGTAATCCTCACAGGCAAGCGAAATTGCTTTTCCGCTTTTCCCTGCCCTTGCGGTACGACCTATTCGATGGACGTAGTTTTCGCTGTGCTCTGGGATGTCGTAATTTATGACAAGCTCAAGATTGTCGATATGAATTCCGCGTGCAGCTACATCTGTAGCAACCAGGTAACGGATCTTTCCGTTTTTAACCTGCTCGACAATGCGTGAACGTTTACCCTGGGGGAGATCACCTGAGAGGTGCTCACACATATAGCCGTTGTGACGGAGTCTTTGAGCAACGATTCGGGCCTGATCTTTCATGTTTGTAAATATGAGGGCGTTGTTTGGTGCTTCCTTTTTCAAAATACCCAATAATAGGTTCATCTTCTCGCTGCTCGAAACATGCAAAAGTTCCTGAGTGATCGCATCAACTGTGACTCGCTCCGATTCGATCTCTATTTCTGTGGGCTCATGCATATATTCCCGTGCAATTTTCCTTACCTCACGGCTGAGAGTTGCACTGAAGAGCATTGTTTGCCGTTCACTGCAGGGTGGAAGACTCCTGAGCATCTCGATAATATCGCCCAGAAAACCCATGTCAAAGAGTCTGTCTGCTTCATCAATTACAAAAATACCGATCTCTTTAAAATCGATTTGCTTTGACTTTTTAAAATCGAGAATCCTTCCCGGAGTACCTATTAGTATGTCAACCCCTTTTGAGAGGAAACTCTGCTGACGCCCATATCCAACTCCGCCATAGAAACTGCAGATACCCAATCCAAGATTATGGCCAAGTAACAACGCTTCCTTTTCTATCTGTACCGCCAGCTCCCGCGTCGGAGCGATTATCATCGCCTTACTGTGCTTAAGCTTTCCAGAGCGAAGGAGTGCAAAAATCGATACCAGAAAGGCTGCAGTTTTGCCTGTTCCGGTCTGTGATTGCACCAGTACGTCTCTGCCTTGAAGAGCATGATGGAGGGTTTGTTTCTGTACCGGCATACACTCCTGGTAGCCGGCATAGTCCAGAGCATGGATGATTTTTTGATCGAGATTGAACCCGGAAAACTTCATGTGTTCTCTTTCCGCACCCATTTTTTGAGCGCATCTGTGGATTTGTTATCTGCAGGTCATCATTATACCGGATATTTATACCTCTTTGGCTGTATTGTCCGGATCTTTTGTTTTCAGAAGGAGAAAATGGGGGGATGATGATCCTGTACTTTTATTACGTATTATTTTCCAATTAATTTTTCAAAGTGTATTAGACGTTTTGTAAATGCCGTCTCCTATAATATATGTATTAGCACACATAAGGGTGCACTTAAACTGATATCTAAATTGGACTGGGGCAATGCAATCGTAGCTTGTATTTATGTTTTTAACCTTTTTTCAGACAGCTTTGAGATCAAAAAGGGAAGTGCCCCAATAACTGGCGAAACCTGTTTTTCAGGTTCGGTTTGGTAAAGGAATTTGACTCTCAGGTCTTGATTTTCCCTGCCGGGGGTCTGTATTTTTATTTTCAAACCAAACAGTCTGCATAGAATCACCCCTAATAACGGTACTGCAAACTGATTATCTGTATTCATTTAGTTTTTTTTTCTGGTTATTTCAGGCGACTAACTTCTCTTCTCAGGATATTTGCATATGCAGGTGTATCTCTATTTTATACTCTTTTTCATTGCCGGAATATCGGGACTTATTTATGAGTCTATTTGGTCTCAATATATAAAACACATACTTGGACATGCTGCATATTCACAAACCCTGGTTCTTGTGGTATATATGGGTGGGATGGCGTTGGGGGCATGGATCGTCAGTTCCAAAACTTCAAAGTTGAAAAATCTTCTATCAAGTTATGCACTGGTTCAGGTTCTTCTTGGTACAGCAGCGCTCTTGTTTCATGGTGTATTCATAAAGTACCTTGATTTCTCCTATGAAACAGTGTTTCCTTTTCTCAATTCACCTTTTCTGATATCAGTTTACAAGTGGGTTACAGCATCCTTTATCATATTACCTCAATCTATTCTTCTTGGGGCAACATTTCCCCTGATGGCAGGAGGGGTGATACGCAGATTCCCGGGCTTAAGCGGTTACAAAATTTCTGTGCTCTATTTCGTTAATGCACTGGGGGCATCGCTTGGGGTAATATGGAGCGGGTTTTTCCTTGTGGAACGCTTTGGGCTGAGAGGGGCTGTTGTCACCGGGGGAATACTGGATATCGTGGTTGGAATGTTGGTTTTTTATCTGTTCATGAGAGACAGAAAAATTCAGAGCAGCCTTTTACCAATTGAAATTGATACTCCTGATGAGGAGATACGGTTTGAGATTCCCTCATTTGAACAGAGGCAAAAGTACTATTACCCTCTGCTGGCTGTAGCATGTCTGACATCAGTTGCTTCATTTATCTATGAAATCGGCTGGATTCGTATGCTGAGTCTTGTACTTGGAAGCTCCACTCACTCTTTTGAACTTATGCTTAGCGCCTTTATTCTGGGCCTTGCGTTAGGAAGTTTTTTTATCCGCAATCGTGTTGACAGGATTAAAAACATCCCAAGGTTTTTGGGTGTTGTGCAGGTAATTATGGGCATAACTGCACTGATGACACTTTTTACATACGGTAACATGTTCAATTTTATGCAGTTTACAATGAATGCACTCGAAAGGAATGAACAGGGGTATCTGTTCTTTAATATCATAAGTCACGTTATCTGTCTTATAGTGATGCTTCCTTCGACCATTTGTGCCGGAATGGTAATTCCCCTCGTGACACACCTTCTCTATAAAAAAGGGTTTGGGGAACAGACTATTGGAAAGGTCTACGCGGTCAACACATTCGGTGGTATAGTTGGTGTAATCATGGCAATCTGGATACTGATGCCACTGTTTGGGTTGAGGTTGCTGATCTCTTTGGGCGGAACTTTAGACATAATGATCGGAATGTATGTGCTGTATACCTTTACAGAGACAAGAGATGGCTTTCTTAAAACAGCACTCTCTCCTGTATGTGTGGTGATCGTTTTCAGTACACTTGCTTTTGGTAAAATTGATCCAATACTAATGGCTTCAGGGGTTTTCAGGTATGGCAACATCTCACGGGATAAGAGTATTATTTCTCATCGTGATGGAAGGGCTGCATCTGTCAGCTTGTTCTCTACTTCAAACAATCTGGTACTCTCTACAAACGGCAAACCCGATGCAAGTGTAGGGAAAAATGACAGATTCAGCAGTGATGAATACACTATGGCAATGCTTGGGGTAATTCCGATGGCTGTTAAAGATAGTGCATCGAGTGCTGCTGTAATTGGAATGGGGGCAGGGATGACAAGTCATTTTCTCCTCTACGATGAGCAGTTTGAAAATGTTGATGTAATAGAAATAGAGCCTGAGATGTCAAGGGCTGCTAAAAGAATGGGAGAGAGAGTAGAGAACACCTTCATCGATCCACGTTCAAGGATCTACTTTGAAGATGCTAAAACTTTCTTCTCTTCACGAAATGAAACGTATGATATTATTATTTCGGAACCATCGAACCCATGGGTCAGTGGGGTGTCCGGGCTGTTCTCGCGAGAGTTTTTTCATCGCATAGGCAACTACATCAGTAAAGACGGTATACTGGTTCAGTGGTTTCATAAATATGAGTGTGATATCTCTATCGTTGTCTCTATTCTTAAAGCCTTACGAGAATCGTTTCCGGTGTATGAGTTGTATGCTGTTGGTTCAGATTACATAATTGTTGCAAGCCAGAATCCTCAGGCCGATATCAGTATAAAAAGAGACGTCTTTGAGATCCAACCTCTTGGGAACAGTCTAAGTAGAATGGGGTTTTTAAGTATTGATGATATCAAACTGATACGATTTGCCAATAATACAATTCTTGATCCTCTGATTGATGCATATGATTACCCGGCCAATTCCGATTACCACCCCTTTGTGGATTTACATGCTGTAAAACACAGGTTTATGGGCAGTTATGTTGAAGAGTTTGACATTATAAGGAGATCTGTGGTACCTGTGAGGAAAATTGCAGAGTGGGATACTTCATATATTCATTTCGATCTCGATCGGTTTTTCCCTGATATTTTCAATATGGAAGAAATCTATGATGCTAAAGAGTTGTACCGTATGCTTGTAGAAAGTATTGGAATGACAGGTGAATCTCACCCGCTCGGATCATCGGTTATGGTACTGGAGCATTTAAATGTAAATCCTGACAGAGTGAGTTTTTACCAGCTTCAAACTGAAATATCCAAAATCCTGGAAAGCACAATGCCCTTTCTCTCTGCTAAAGAGATGAGGGGGATATGGGGATACATAAAAGAGAAAACTTCAGCACTGCAGTTTACTGCATCAGAAGAAATATGGATGAAATTCCTTGAAGCTTTGTGTAGTTATGACATGTACAATGTAAACGACTTCTCGAGGCTGCTCATTCCTGATGGAAACATAGCAGATAATCATATCAACAGAGTACTGCTTACTTCACTGTTTGCGTCATCTGCACATATAGGGGATTTCTATGAACTGGATGAAATTTGGGAAAGATACAGCAGCAGAAATTATCCACATCTGATTGTAAGGCTTGCAAGAGATATTGCTCTTTCAAGAAGAGAAGAGCAGTCTTAATTCATATTAACTACCAAGGATCAAAGTATGAAAAGGAAGCATAAGGCTTTAATCGCAATTTTTCTGGTAATCGGTATCGGTTTGTTTTTCGGAGTCAGAGGGGTGCGCTCCATTGTTGAAAAATTAAATGCCGGGGTTGAACATATGGAGAATATGGATTTTTCCGATCTGGATCTTAAGTTGATTGAAAACGGAACTTATGAAGGCAGTTATTCCGTTTTCCCGATATCTGTTAAGGTGAAAGTGACAGTTGAAAATCACAAAATTACCTCCATTGAGCTTATCAGGCACAGCAATGGCAGGGGAGCTCCCGCAGAAAAAATTATTGACAAGGTATTGAAGAAACAAAGTTTACAGGTTGATGCTGTTTCCGGAGCAACCTACAGCAGTAATGTTATCTTGAAAGCCATAGAGAATGCCCTGGTTGAGGATAATGACCAGTAATAACTGACAGGTCTTATTAGCCTGCACAGCAGTGAAAAGGCGAAGCTTGAAAGGATATAGAAAAAGTTATTTACTGGCGTAACAGCCTGGGTAAAAATTAAAATCCATTGTGATAAAAATTCTAAAATGCACTCTTGCTTGCGCATTCCAAAAGAACCCTCCTGAAGTGTGATAAAGGCCGAAAATGTTCTGTATACTCACTTGAATTTTATAAAACACAGAAAAACTGGACCATTTATACCAATTACTGTATTATATATATTACAACATATATAATGAATATAAGCGAGCTGAATACATTTTAAGGCTGCATGATACCGGGAAGGCTCTCTTTTTGATTGTGAATTTGTTCCAAAACCTCCACGCTCCCCAAAAAAACAGGGTTAAATTCCAAAACACCCTGTTCCATGGTACACTTTTTCCCTTGTTTTTGATATATCTCTTTGTGTCAGGTGTGTGGGTTACTGTCGAGGGCCAGGTAGATGGATACAGCACAGTGGGTACATTAAAATTCAGCGGCTCAGAAGGGAGTGGAAATTCTATAACCCGTTCAACTGAGGTAGGTGGAGAATCCTTTAATGCAATACTTCGGGATACATCGTGGGATAACTTCATTTTTGAGTCTGGAGAATGGGATGTCGGCGCTGAAATGTGGACGGAAGCGGGAGCGATAATTTTCAGGTATAATGAGGACCATGGGACTTATTACTCAGTTACGATATTACGGGATCATCAAGGAAGACTGATACAGTTAAAAAAGGATAACATCAATTGTGGCAATAGTACCGGGCAGATTGCTTCATACCAGTCAACCTCAGCCGTCACGTCGCTTGAAATAAAGGCCAACGGTGATTCAATCAAAATATGGGTTAATGGCATACTTCGTATAGATGTTTCAGACAATTCCTATTCATCTGGAAAATTTGGTTTTGCTGCTGGCAGCCTTAATTATGGTCCTGGTGAAACCATGGCATGGCACGATGTCTCATGGACAGAACTTGTAACAGCCGGAGACCGGGTAAAAGAGGACAACACCGACAATCTCGATCTGAGCTCAAGCTGGGTTGGGGGAACTGTTCCCACGAATGTGGACACCGCGGTCTGGGATACTACTGTCACTACTGCAAATACGGTAATCATGGGTTCTGATGCTGAGTGGAATAAGCTCAGAATTGCTCATCCTGGTGGTGATGTTGCCATAAACAACAATACGCTGACCCTTGGTGCAGGCGGGATTGACATGAGTGATGCAGAAGTAGACCTTTCCATAGGCAGCGCTGTTATTCTGGGGGCAAGCCAGACCTGGAATGTGGCAGGCGGACGAACTCTTACATCAAGCGGAGCGGTGGGGGGCTCTTCCAGTCTCACCAAATCAGGAGCAGGTACTCTTACACTTTTAGGAGACAACACTTTTTCAGGGGATGTGAATTTTCCTTACGTAAATTATGCTGAGTTTACTGACCACGGAGCCATAAGAGTGGCCCACGACAATGCACTTGGAAGCGGATTCAAAAATGTCAATTTGCTGAGCTCCAGCCAGGCTGTAAATCGAATTGAACTCATTGATAATGTATCTGTCAGCGGTGTCAATATCAGAACAAGAGGCCGGTCATCAACTGACAACAGACATGTTTTTCTCAGCAATATATCCGGCAACAATACCTGGAGCGGCAATATATCCATAATAGATTACGGTGGTGGTTATGCCATAGAGTCTAAATCTGACACACTTACTCTTGCCGGTTCAATCCAAACAGATCTGGAAGATCCACGCACTTACCAATTTATGGGTGACGGTGTAATAGATATTGCCGGAGAGATTACAGATCACAATGCTTCTGTTTCGGTTGTCAAAAAGGGTAACGGTACGATGGTTTTATCAAATGACAACACCTACACGGGCTTAACCACCATAAACTCAGGGGTATTTATTGTAAATGGTTCAATTTCTTCTGGTGCTGGACAGGTGACCGTTGCTTCTGGTGCAACCCTCGCAGGAACAGGTACTGTGGGTGGTTTTGTCAATGTGGAACAAGGAGCAACCGTTTCTCCGGGAAACAGCGGACCCGGCAAACTGACATTGGCGAACGGACTCACTCTCAACAGTACTTCCATTCTCAATTTTCATCTGGGTACGCAAGCCGACACCATTGCGGTGACTGGAGACCTGGTTCTTGACGGAGAACTTAACATAACAGCAGGTACTGGTTTTGGAGAAGGCTCCTATACTATTATCACCTATACCGGGAGTTTAACTAATAATACTCTGGTGGCCGGTGCAACTCCCGGCGGATACTGTTATGAGTTTGAAATCGATACAGAAGAGAAAGAAGTTATTCTGCATGTATATACTCCGTCTGTCGGAGGAACCCTAAGCGGTGGTGACACTCCAATTTATCTGGGAGAGGAAACCGGTAATATGATTCTAAGTGATCATACAGGGGATGTAGTGAAATGGCAAAGACGGGTTGATGGCGGCGGATGGTCGGACATTGAGAACACCGGTACACTCTATTCAGATCAACCTCCTTCTGACGGGCAATGGGATTACCGGGTAATAGTAAAAAACGGAACCTGTGGTGAGGACACCTCTTCCATACGCACTATTGTTGTAAATACTTTGAGCTCCAGGGGAGGCAAAATTACGATAGAAGCAGCGGAAACTGAACCTGATACTCTGACTGATACACTTGTTCTCACCAGAAGGGTACTCAGAAATGATCAATATACATCATCTGGTTACGATGGAGGAGAAGCTGGAGAATGGTTAAGGCATTCTGGAACGGTACGGGAAACGATGATGAGGGCTGATCTTTCTGATATTCCTTCCGATGCCAAAATATTATCGGCTAAGGTTAAAATCCATGTAACAGACATCAATTTTCCAACCATTTCCCCAACTATTTACCTGTACGAACAAGACAAGGGAGAATATGATCCCGAAGCAGAATATAGCACTTATGAGCCAACAGCATGGAGTAATCAGTTAGCAGGTAAAGGAATCGCCTGGAATGATGATGTAAACCAATGGTATGCTTTTGAAAGTGAAAACATAAGGAATTTGGTTCAAAGTTGGATTAAAGAAGGAAAAAACAATGAGGGGTTCGTACTTGCCGGGGACGTTAGGTGGGCAAGCGGGATAATAACTTTCAGTGATGCTATATTAGTTTTAGAGTATGAAGACAGCGGCGCGGAAGGCGATAGTCTTGACATCTGCTACGGGGCGTCCACCTCCATTATGACTCTCAGAGATCATGTGGGGGATGTACTGAAATGGCAGAAAAGGGTTAATGAAGGGACCTGGCTGGATATTGCAAACACAAACATTACCTATTCGGAAACACCCTCTTCTACTGGGGTGTGGGAATACAGGGCTGAAGTACAGTATGGGGAAACAGCTCCCGCTTTTTCCAAAACGGCAGTGATCACTGTGACATCCGATATTGATCCGCCCTATTCTCCAGTACACGGTGAAAGGTGTGGTACAGGAACCGTTGGCCTCTCTGCAAGCGTAAATGAAGGAGAAACAATCGACTGGTATGACTCTGCAACCGGCGGTTCTGTTATTGCGGGCGGTGAGGGGACTTTGACTTTCACTACACCCTCCATAAGCTCCACTACTACCTACTTTGCTGAAACCAGAAATTTGGCAACCGGCTGTCTAAGTGATACCAGAACTGCGGTAACCGCTACGGTTCATCCCCTTTCTGATGGAGGAACCTTAAGCGGCGGCAGGGATTTTATCCTTGTCGATGAATCGACCGGAACCTTGACTCTTAGCGGACACACCGGAGAGATAGTAAAATGGCAGAAGCGGGTTGACGAAGGAAGCTGGACAGATATCGCTCATACAGATTTTACTTATTCAGAAATACCATCTTCTGAAGGTATCTGGGATTACAGGGTAGAAGTTAAAAGCGGAACTTGTGAAAACGATTACTCCAGTATACGAACCATTGCTGTGACACAGTTACCGGTTGTTGCAGGCTCAGGAAGTGCGCTTGATCTTAACGGGACAACTGACTATGTGGAATTGCCGTCAGGGTGCATGGTTGCAGGGGATATCTTTACACTTGAGTTCTGGGTGAAGCCGGATAATCCTGCAGAGTTCTCAAGAATTTTCATACAGGGTGAAAATGGCTGTGATTCAAGGCAGATCATGGCTGTGTGGTACAATAGTATGATATCTTTTGTTACCGAACAGGGCGAAACTGCTGGATACCCTCAAGTCACATCCGGTTCAATACCAGATGGGGTGTGGTCACATGTTGCATGGACTTCTAACGGAACAACCGGTTCGGTTTATGTCAATGGTGCTGTTTCTACCGGATCTGATGTCACGTTTTATGGCATTGATGGTGGTAATTATATAGGCAGCAGAGGAGGTTCACAGAACTTTTTCAGCGGTGAACTCGACGAAGTCCGTCTCTGGAGCGCAGCACGTACTCAGCAAGACATACAGCGTGACAAGTATAAACCGCTGACTGGAAACGAAACCGGACTTCAGGGTTATTGGCGTTTTGATGAGCCAAACGGAGTTACCGTATATGATGTTAGCCCCAATAGAAACCACGGTACACTTGTGGGCTCCTCTGACAGAGTGGCTTCAGAGGCCTGGAAATACCGCACCGTGAAATGTGAGCCTCTGACTCACAGTGCCGGATACGATCCGGGCGGAGAGGCTGTTACCATCTCCCAGGTTTCAGGCCCTTCACAGGGTTCACTCAGCTTCGATAACGCTCAAAGAACTGTCACCTTTACACCTGCCGAAACAGGAGTTTTTACTTATACATATCGCATAAGTGACGGAACTTCCCATGATGACTACACAATGAGTGTAACCGTAGAATCTCCGGTGGACGGAGAGGTTACAGGCGGAACTTCTCCGTTAGAACTGGGTTTCTCAACCGATGGAATGACTCTGAGCGGGCATGTCGGTGATATTATCAAATGGCAGAAAAGATTCAATGAAGGGAGCTGGATAGATATCGCAAACACTTCAACCACTTACTCCGAAACTCCGCCTCTGGCTGGAAACTGGGATTACAGAGCCGTTCTGCAAAGCGCAGTCTGTGGGGTGGCATTTTCTGAATATCGCAGAATCGAGGTGTATCCGGGAGGTAGTGGAGAGTGTATTGATACTGCTTACACCTTTGCGTCAGGACAGGCAAGGATGTACTACAAGCCATATTCCGGCACTACAGATCCACCGGAGACATATTCAGTACCACCTGATTCTCTTATCACCGATACCAGTCCCATAGAAGAATCCAACGAATCACGGTTACTGCTTTCCGGACAAGAGGACAGGGTTACTTATCTTCGCTTTGTTATGGATATACATGAAGATGTAAATGCTATTGACAGTTTTCAGGTGCTATGGGAAGGAAACTTAACCAGTACCAATTCAATGGATGGAAAGAGGGTTTACATTTGGAATTACAAGACTTCTGTATGGGATTCTATAGGTCATGGCAATAGTGTTGGTGAGGATATTACCCTCAGCAAAAGAATCGATACCGACATATCTCATTATATCCAGGATTCACTGAACATAATGGTGACCTTTCTTCGCTCCGGTGGCCCCTGTAATATACTCACAAATTACTTCGAATGGCGAATCTGGGGATGCGAAGAGGGAGACGTTGCTTACTCCCTAATCTGGGACAGCTCTGAAGATGAGGGGATTCAGCCAGCAAGCGGCACCTGGGGAACGGATGATTTCTGGACACCTGATAATCTTGACGGGACAATACTTATTGCCTGGCCAGAAGGCCCGGGATCAAACGCCACATTTGCAGGAAGCGACGGCAACTGGAACATAACTGTAAGTGGAACCCAGAATGTAGACAGCATTACATTTCTGAACAGTGGATATACACTTAATAATGGTACTCTTAATTTTAATGACAGTGCTGTAAAAATATCTGTTCTTACAGACAAAAGTGCCACTATTGGTTCTTCTCTTGAGGGTAGTTCAGGAATGGACAAGCTCGGAGACGGAACACTCATTTTGACAGGCACAAATACCTTCACTGGCGCATCAGCAATTACTGCAGGAACTCTGGTTGTGGATGGAACCACAGCATCCGGCAGTGCATTTACCCTTAATTCAGGAACCACGCTTGCCGGAAGCGGTACTGTGGGCGGTCCTGTTACAGTTGAGAATGACGCCATACTATCTCCCGGAAATAAAGGGACAGGAAAACTTACCACAGGGACTCTTACTCTGAACAGCTCATCTGTGCTGGAATTTGATCTGGGAGCAACATCCGATACTATCATTGCACAAGGAAATGTCACTCTCAACGGTGTGTTGAATATAACTGGTATAGAAGGGTTTGGACCCGGAAGTTATACATTACTAAAAGTAAATGGCAGCATTGATAATCAGGGTCTCACAGTGGGATCTGCTCCTCCCGGGTATGAGTATTCTGAAGTTTATGTGATCGGAGATGAAGTAAGAATAGATGTGTTGTTGTCAGAAGCAGGCCTTCTGCCTGTAACTGTAAGAACGGACGGGGCACAATGCTCTGTGTATACCGATTCCTGGACACTTATTTTTGACAACAACAGTGGCGGGGGAATATCATTTCTCAATTTTGAGGATGGAGATAATCTGGCGCATACGGCAAAAACTCTTTACTATTTCGATATTGACAACACTCTTTCCACTTCCACCGGTTCCTGGAGCATTATTGACAGCACCGGGTTTTATGCGAAAATACGCCAGAGCGGTACCATAAACGATCTCGATTATACGGTTGATTATACGGTCCATGGATCAGGCAGAATGTTTATAAGAACGAGTTTCCATAATCCTACAACCGGAACTGTATCCTCTTCGGTTTACAGACACGGCATAGCGCGTAGGGAGGGCGGCAACACCGTATCCTCAGGCCACACTGATGCTTCACTTTCCCATTATGTGCACCTGGCAAATAACGGTGCCGGAGAACTGGATCTGGTACTTGTGACAAAAGATCTCTGGAATACATCTTACGGTGCAGCCAACAGCGCAACAGGTTTTATAATAGATGCGGATAAGGCCGGATATGTAAAATCCACATCAACCAACCTTGAACCTGATCAAAAGCAGGTATGGGAGTTTATGCTCTGTTTCGGTGTTGAGGACTGGGGAAATTCTAAGGCAGTCTCCATGGCTGCACTGGATTACTATTCCCCTGACAGTCTGAAATTCATAGCAGGTACACCCCTAATGGAGAAGAGCTGGGAGCACTATCTCAGAGGTCACTGGACATTCGATGAGCATGCCGGAGACAGCGCTTTTGACAACTCAGGAGCTCTCAGAAACGGCTATGTTACCGGTGGTTCCTGGGTCACAGGCAAGTGGGAAGGCGCTCTTGATGTAGCTTTAGGGGAACATGTGCAGCTTGGTGATAACGCACAGCTCTCCGGTACATCCGGCGGTTTCACCATAATGGGCTGGATAGAACCCTCGAGTGCTATCAACACTTCATCGGTAATTTTCGGCAAGCATGATGGATCCAGTGGCTACAAATTAACCGGTACTCAAGGAGGGCAGCTTGCGCTCGTACTGGATGATGCTCCACCATTGAGCGCAAGCCGTACTATTGGTACAGGCACCTGGCGTCACGTGGCCGCAAGTTTCAATGGCTCAAACGAGGTAAAGATCTATGTTGACGGAAGACTTGACAGGATACATACGGGGGCGTTTAACGTAAGTCCCACTGATGTTCAGGCTGTGATTGGAAATAACTACGCAGGCAAACTGGATGATTTCAGATTTTACGGTGAACGGGTTTCTGAAAACACCATTAAGAGCATATATCAAAAAGGCTTCAGTTCGGGAGACGGTTTTTACAAAATCCGGGCAGATGACAACAGCACTGTTCATTTCTACATTGACGGCAGCACCACACCACGGCGCTATCCTTTCTTCCATATCGCCAATTACTGGTCCGATCAGCTCCCCGCAGCTGTTGTTCTTAACGGCTCACCATTGATAAAGGATCAGGATTATTTTGTGCATTTAAGGGGGCGGGAACTTTTCATAGGACTCAACCGGGTGATTACAGGCGATTTCAGACTGTTTGTAGACAATGCAAGCGGTGAAGGTGCTTATAAGGTTAACCCGGTGCCTAAAATGAGCTGGGGAACCAAGGGAAATAATTTTTATGTAAAAAATTTTACCGGTGAATATTTCGGTCCGGCAGGAAGTAACCAGTTTTATCTGTACTGGAACATGTCAAATTCAGGCGGTACTGCAAGTAAAGATGGGGAAATATTTAAGTTTAAGTCCTCAGAGCTCAACCCCAACACTCCGATATCATCTTCGGATAACATGATTCCGGTAAATGCCTCTGATGGAACGATGGGGTATTTCGATAACCATAATGTTTTCCCTGACGGCGATTTCTCCCGCAGCTGTGAGCATTCTGCCAGTAATGCCACCTATACTGTTCTCGATTCCTCGGAAGCCAGGGTCAGGCTCAGAATAAACACCCGGACTATAAGTAACGATTTTTCCTACGATCTTACAACTATATGGACTATTTATCCCACCGGGCAGATTTTCCGCTATGATACACTTACAAATCTCACTGAAACCATAGAGTTTGAGGGGATGAGGTGGAGAACCAAAAACGATAATGAATTAACATCCTATACTGTTAACAGCAAATACAGAGGCGGTGTACACGGTGGTTCAAATGTCGCCGACTTTGCAGTTGCCATGATTGGTTCAGCTGACAATTCCGGGCCTGTACAACTGTTTACCGGTGACCCAGACACTGTACTTTATCAATCTGGCGACGGATTCTCTGGAATAAGATTCTGGGGTACAGATCACCGTACTTCAGCCAATCAGCCATACCGTTACGCCTGGTATCTGGATATCCAGCACTGGAACATGAGCAATGCTTTTATCGATTCGGTGTGTGACGGCGTACAGGTGATAAATTGGGGCGATGCAGATGTGTTCGCCGGCACACGTGTCACTGATTCTGAAGGAGATATCAACAGCAATGGCTTCAACGAAGCTGAAGGAGCCTACATACTGGAAGCAGACAACAATACAGTACATTTCAAACTCAGAAGCGATGATCAAGTCTGCAGATTCAACCCTGTGTTCAGAATTACACAATACAGGTCATCCATAAAACCGCAGTATGTATTTATCTATGATGAAAGCGACACCCTTGCCCTGCTTGAAGGGTTTCAGTACAATATCTTCCACGACAGGAACAATAATCAGCTTGTAATTCAGCTTGATACGGTGCTGTGTAATACGGTAAATATCTATTTGTCATCAGATGTCACACTTGCTGTTACGATTGCCGGGTTTTACGCTCAAAGCGGGGACAGGGTGAATTCTCTTTTCTGGGAGACCGAGAGTGAACAGGATAATCTTGGTTTCTATCTTTACAGAAGAATACAGCCGGAGTTTATGGATAGTCTTGCAGATGCCGTAAATCAGGTGTATTCCGACTCTCTGCTTGACAATGCAGGCAGGCTTTATAAGGAAAACAAAATAGGAACCAAAGACACCTCCTGGGTAAGAGTGAACAGAAGAATAATTCCGGGAGCAGAATCGGGAGTCTCCCATGGTTTGAGAGAATACTCGTTTGACGACCGGAATGTGTCAAATGATGTGCTCTATGAGTATAAACTCGTTTCGGTCGATTTTGCAGATTATAGGGAAACTGTAGGAAATACCGAAGCTATGCCCAAATTCCAGATTCCCCTCAAATATTATCTGGGGAACAATTATCCCAATCCTTTCAGAAATACTACTTTTATACGGTTTGAGTTGCCTGTGGAGACCAAGGTGTCACTCAATATCTATGATCTCAGGGGACGTCTTGTAAAACGACTCATAACACCGGATCAGCTTTATAAACCCAATTTCTACAGAGTATTGTGGGATGGCACAAACGACGCAGGAAGGCTGGTTGCAGCGGGACATTATTTTTATAAGCTGCGCACCAGGGATTTTGTGGGGACAAGAAGGATGATAAGGTTTTGAGGATTCCAGAAAGGGACTTGTTTACGCGCCCGGCAGAATTTTATTGGCTGTATCGAAATTGTTTCCTGGATAAAAAAACCACTACGCCGCAATATCCTGTCACTGCGCTAAAGTGGATCCACTGCAGGTAAATAATCAGCCACTTCGGCCCAGATGTACCCACTGCGCAGTGGGTACTGGAAAGCAAAAAAAACCCCGCGCCAAACGGCCCACAATTTAATTGTCAACAAATCGAAAACAATAAGGTGGTATCTGTGTGCTAATGTTATATTATCGCCAGTTTTGAATGAATTTTCATGAATCTTCAATAAAAAGTCTCATTTCAAATCAAAGAGAGCAGCAGACTGTATGAGTCACATAAGTTGGAATGTTAACCCGGAAATCCTGAATGTATTTGGTATTTCAATCAGATATTACGGTTTGTTATTTGGCGCCGGACTGTTACTCTGTCTTTATATCTTAAGGGGTATATTTAGAGATGAAAACATATCATCCGAAAAATTTGACAAGTTGACCCTTTATTTGGTGATCGGTGTTTTTGTCGGAGCGAGACTGGGGCACACACTCTTCTATCAGGCTGCACATTATCTGAGCAACCCCTTGGAAATATTTCTTCCTATTGAAAGAACCGTTGGGGGAGGGTACAGATTTTCCGGCTTTCAGGGATTGGCAAGCCATGGTGGTGCAATAGGTTTAATTGCAGCCTTTATTATTTGTTCAAAAAAAACAAAACTGCCTATGGTCCGGACCATGGATCTGATCGCAATTGTTGCGCCTCTGGGTGCTGTTTTTATCAGACTGGGTAACCTGATGAATTCTGAAATAATTGGGTTGCCAACCAATGTTCCCTGGGCATTTGTTTTCCTCCGTAACGATAATGTGCCACGACATCCAACCCAGCTATATGAAGCAATCGCTTATCTGGTCACATTTTTTGTGCTGTTTTTCCTGTACAAAACAAGGCATCACAAAATCAAAAACGGATTCTATTTTGGACTTGCGATGGTAATGATTTTTACCGCACGGTTCTTTATTGAGTTCGTTAAAGAAAGACATGTGGCATTTGAAGAACAGCTGTCGCTTAGCATGGGACAAATGTTAAGTGTTCCGTTTGTTCTGTTAGGAATCGGATTTATCTTATTCAACTCTCACAAACTGTTGAGATATCGTCAACAGGTTCGATAAAATAATTTGCTTGTTCCTACTTTCTTTTATACCTATCAGCACAGTTGATTGGGGGCTGGTACCAGCAACTCAGTTTTTTTAAACGAGGTGGAGACTGTTGGTGCAGCGAAATCTATATCTGATTATCGGTTTTTCTGAAAAGAGGGCTGATAATCATTTTTTATAATTGCAAATCTCACCTGCTGCTATACTTTACATTTTCAAGTTCCCCTTTTGGCTCTTCTATTGTAGGTTATAATTAAGGCTTTTTTGGTTTAAGTATGGAAAGAAAAAAGGAGTGCAGGCACCTGCTAAGGAACAGGGATAAAAATAGACTACCCGTTTACCCTACCAGCATTTGGCTTTCTCCAGAATTTCTCTGCATAGTGGGGGCTTGTGAGGCGGGATTGTTGCTGTAAATATATTTGTTCAGGTGAGAATTGTGAGAATCTGACTTTATCAAACCTATTATTTCTATCCCGCTTTTATCACATTTTCATTAACTGAATAGCCAAACAAAAAGATCGGAGAGTGAAATGAGATTATTTCCCAATACAATCATAAATTTTCATGCAATATATGACAGAGCATGGATGGAGAACGTTTTACAGCTGTTAAATAATACCTACAAGATGGTTCATATAGGTGACTTGAAGGAATATTATTACTCAGAAAAGGATTTGGATAAAACTTGTCATATAACATTTGATGACGGGGATGTGAGTTTTTATAGAATAGTTTTCCCGCTTTTAAAAAAGTATAACATACCGGCTTCTATTTTTGTCTCACCCATGGCAACCGTAGAGAGGAAGAATTTCTGGTTTCAGGAAATCTCAGATTATGATGCAAACATAATGCAAAAAATCATTAGCGAAAGGGGCTATTTCAACAAAACAGTTTCAACCATGTACAACTTGACAGCTCTCTTAAAGTCCCTTAAAATCGAGGAAATCTGGGACACTATATATGAATATCAGAGGATTACAAACACACCTGCTAAGCCCTGTGTAAACATGGACAAAACACAACTATTGGATTTGAGCAGGTCAAATCTTGTGGAAATTGGTGCACATACACTTAATCATCCGATTCTGAAAAATGAAACAGATAGAGTTTCTGAATATGAAATCAGAGAAAGTATAGAATACTTAAGCCATATCATTGATCGCAGGATTGAATACTTTGCCTATCCCAATGGAATCTCTGAATTGGATTTCGGGGAAAGAGAAATGATAACTCTGAAAAAATGTGGCATCAAACTGGCTTTTTCAGCTGTTAACAGCCCCTTTAGTAAATCTGATATGATACTTTCAATTCCAAGAAGTCATTTCTTTAAAGGCTGTTCAGCTTATCTCAAAACAAAACTGATACTGGGTAATAAATGGGATCTGGTAAAGAGAATCATAAAGGGAAAAAATGATGAGGAATCTTTGAGGAGAATGATTCTGGATTCTCATATATCTTAAGCCAAAATTCAGCAGTTTCTACAAAAGACCAGTTTTCAATTTAAAACTTCATGATAGAAATCAACAATTCTTTTCGTGGTAACCTCTGGTTTATAGTTCTGTTCAGCAAATTTGAATCCATTTTCTGCACACTTTCTCAAAGCTTTACGGGTATTTAAAAATGTAATAATCTGATCTGCTGCAGCTTCTGGTGATTCTTTTAGAATTACTCCTGCATCCCACTTGTTTATGATTGAATCCATATTACACCCGCTTGTAACAGCAACAGGAACTTTTCTCAACATTGCATCTGCAATTGACACTGGAGACCCCTCCCATCGTGATGTCTGGATATATAATGTACTGTTTTGGTAGACCTTTTCCTTCTCTGTGCCAAATACCGGATCGTGAATCATAACATTCTTAAGACCCAGCCTGTGTTTTAGCAGATTCAAGTTTTCACGATCTTTACCATCTCCATATAAATTTAAATAAATATCCTCGTTTTTCAACTCTATGTGCTTTTGAATTGAAAACAGCCTGTCCAGACCTTTGCAGTAAATGTCGTATCTCCCCAAATAAGTTAAGCTATATCTGTATGCTGCTTTATCCTCTTTTTTCAGTCTGTAATTATAACAGGTAACTGGATTGTTAATGAGTTTGATTTGTCCGTTATATTTTAATATTTTGACATCTGAAACTTCATTTTCTGAAATACAATGAATACCAGAAGCGTTGGTTAGGACAAATTTTTCGAACAGGTGATAGTATATGTTTTTCTTTAGAAAATGTCTCAGAAAAACCTTTTTGTTGTAACCATTATGCGGTGTTAATATGTACGAATAGCCAAACTTTTTTAAAGTTCTTGCAACTGCATAATTATATGGGGTAAAAACACTGCTAAGATGATAGATATCGATATTGTCGATATTATCTTTTACATGTTGAGTGAAATCAAGTGAACTTCTGAACAAACTCTTTGATTTAAAACACCTCTTCTTAATACCGTTCTTGTCTTTGTAAATATAGGATGAATCACCATTTTCATTTGAATAGAAAAACACTTCATGACCCTTCTGAACAAGTCCTTTAGCATTTGCGTAGGTTGCATTTGAAACTCCGCAAACTGAATTTTCGGAAAAACTACCAATAAAAGCGATTCTCATCTATAACTCCCGGTTTTGGTTTTTTCAAAAAAGCAATTCAACATAATCCCTCTGTTTTGAAGTTTCAGAAAAGTTGTTAATTAGCTGTTCTGATTTCACTGTGATGATTTCCGTCGATATGTGCTTCTCTCTAAAAGTCCCTTAATCCCCAGGGGTGAACTTGAAGAGCTTGCCCAGATAAATAATCCACTCACATTTAGTAAGAGTGTCTGCATACGCTGTTTTTATAGCCATTTCCTATTTAGACCTAATATCACTTGCCGAAAGTTTCCGGAGGGACTAAATGGTCTCTTAAATAACACAACATAACCTCTCCTTGATTTTGATGCCACCCACGCCTGAGGCGGGATCAGTACAGTAAGTGTGAACGGAACCATATATGCTGCATAATACCCCGGCTGTCAGTCAGAATGGGCAGATTATTGGTTTGGGTGAACGGAACGGTTTTTATCGGCTTTACAGGTTTTATAAAGGACTATGGCAATTAGAATACCATTATTGACTGCCCCAGAAATCCCCAAAAGTGCAATAGTTACCAGATCGCTTTTGAACAGGGAAAAACCAATTGTTATAACTGCCATTGTTATACCAATCGAATAGATCGTAAATATCAGGTGGAATCCCTGGGCTGAAATAACAGGAAGTACTTTAATGCTTGGCTGACTAATAAATGTCACAAAAATCCATACTGCTAACCAGCTTGCGTATTTTCCGGCATGCTGCCACTGGGAGCCAAATATCACTCCAAACAACCAGGGGCCAAATATAATAATGAGTAGGAAAGGGATTATCCCTATTGCTGCCAATGCTGCAGTTGTTTTAAGTATGGGTCTGCACAAATCCTCTCCCCTGTGAGCGGCTTCGGAAATGTGAGGATAAAAAACATCACCTACTGAAGCGCCTATAAGCACCATAGGCATACTCAACAGTTTCATACACAAAATGTAAAATCCTGCATAGCTGGTACCTACATAGGATGCGAGCATAAACACAGGTAAGCTTTGTGAGATACTATGGATAAAGGTCTGTGTAGAGCGATACAAAGGGAAATCGTAGTATTTTTTTGCAAGAGCCCATAATGACAACTGTGGTTGTTGTGTTTGTTTTTTGGGTTTGAATTTACCTTTGATTGATCCCCCTGTTAGAAAGGCTGCGTTTGTGGCAATTCCAATGGTGGTAATGAAAATGAGTGCTGCAGATATTGGCTTGAAAATCCCAACTGCAACTTTTGCTGAATTCACCAACAAAGACTGGATCACTGCAACACGGGCAGAGAGTACAAAAAGTTTCTTTCTTACAAGCCATTGACCGACAATCTCCTGCCATGCAGAGAAAATAACCACAAGTGGTATCAGCATGACAAACGGTTTGATTTCTTGGATTCCGAATGCACTAATAATTGTATTTCCGAATGTGAGGAGAGTTAAGGTGACTATGCACACCACAAGGAAAGAAGTGTAGGCAGAAAGTTTTACAATTCGTTTGGCTTCGTGGTCACTTTGAGGTATGACTATGGCTATGGGAAAAGAAAGAGCGGCGATCGTGGCTATAACAGATATCAGGGCCATAAATGTACCAAGCACGCCGAAAGCTTCCGGACCATATATTCTGGTTATTACAGGCGAAAAAGCAAGACTTATGGCCTGTGCTCCAGCAGAACCGGTTGCTACAATTATAACATTTCTTACGAATCTGTTTTTTTTGATATTCTGTAAGCTGAAAATTGATGCTTTCGTGCCTGTATGCCTTGTTTTTTCTTCAATGTTGCTTAAGTTCATATAACCCCATGTTTGGTAAGAATTGTACATAACTAAAGCAAAAAGTTATCCATCAAATCGATTGCAATAATTTATAAATGGGCACAAAAGTTGCCTCTCTAAAAGCGAAGCTAAACTCATTTATATTTCTGGATGATTAAAATGAACCATGACAAATTATACCATTCCTCAGAAAAAAGAGAAAAAATAGCTGGTCTTAGCCTATTGGCTTGCCTTTTACTCAATACTACTTCTATTCTTTATTTTTGGGATAATGACTCCGATTTTTTTAAACAAGACTTTTCTGGGGGGGACAGTCTTAATACCTTTATAGGCGGTGCGATTATAGTCCTGATAATACCTCAGCTGCTGTCAAAAAAAAATGAGATATTTCAGTTGTTTAAAACTTCATGGCCTTTAATACTTTTATTTGGTTTCTCTTTGATAAGCTGTCTGTGGTCGCAATTCCCTGCGGTTTCGTTTAGAAGATGGGTACGGTTGACAATAACTGCAGTATGTATTCTTAATCTTATCAGTGAACCCAATGGGATAAATCTCCTGAAAAAATATTTGTACAGTTATGTCAAAATAACTGCTATGGTTTCTCTTTTTCTAATCACGATGATGCCTCAGTATGGGTGGCACAGATCTGATGGATTTGGTAGTCTGCCTATGGGGTTTCTTGGACATAAAAATAACCTCGGACAATTTGCTGCAATCTCTATTCTGTTTTTATTTTGGCTTAAATGGAGTGGATTCGTTTTTAAAAAAGAAAAAGAATTGAAAATTTTGTTTGTTTGCTTATTCGTATTGCTCCTGATTTCTCAGGCCAAAACTTCAATGGGCGGATTTATCCTGGGCACTGTTACTGCGGTTACATATGGAAGTATGAGGGGAAATTACAAAAAAAAGGCTGTATTCGGTATGCTGTGCATTTTCGTGGCAATGACCTTCGGTTTTCTCTTTTTACGTGTAAATAACATCGTTAACGATCCAATATATTATGCAGTAGAACTGAGTGGAAGAGATATGACTTTCACTGGTAGAACTGATTTATGGAGCTCTTTAATGTTTTTAGGAACAAGAATGCATCCGGTTCTTGGAAGTGGATATGGGGCATTTTTCCTTGGAGAACAGAGCTCATGGCTTTTGAAATATCTGCAATGGCAAGCGCCTGATGCTCATAATGGATTTCTAAGTGTGTTTTTGGAGCTTGGATTTACAGGATTGGGAATTGTGATATTTGCATTGGCTTACAACCTCTACAAAATAGCTACAAACAGGCTCTCAGGGAAAAAAGAAAATGCTGTCTTATTGGGGATTTTCATCTTTATCATATTTTTCAATATGTTTGAAGTCGGTTTGATGACTAACTCCTTATCTTTTTTTACTTTTATAATTATCTCGTTTTATCTTGCAACTCAAAAGTGTTTTTTCCAAAAGACATTATCAACCAAATAAGGTACATGTGTAGCATGTACCGGTACGGAATGCTTACGGTCTGAAACGTTTTTGCATTAGACCATTCAGTTTGTTAGTCAATCTGGCAAACTGAATGGTCACATCTGTTTCAATCTGCATTTTCCGGAAAAAACGTTACCTTCTTAAGCGGTTGTCTTCTGAAAAGACTGCCGATCTGGTAACAATGTTTCTTTAATTTCACAATCGCATCATTGAAATATGTTTTCTTTGAAAAACCTGGATCAAATGGCGGATTTACACTATGTAGAGGGATGTTGACATCATAAGAATTAAGAGGGTCTGAAAATAAGTAAGTCGTGTGAGTGGCCTCATCCCCGAACCCAATATTTTTAATCATATTCCTGGTTGGAATCAGAGCCAACTTTTTATTGAAAAGCTGAGCGATATTCCACTGGTAATCCCAGGCACTTACTGTTCCTGCCCTTATTTTTCTTATACTTCTCGACATGTGAATAAATTCAAGAAATGAACCTGAATTGGCAAGAATTTTATAATATATTCTCAAACCCTTACCTGAGCCCAATTCTATATCAAATATATCTACAGATCTTTTCCATGTGGCCCAACCCCATGTAGCACCTCTGGTGGTTATGAAAAAGTCGCAGCCTTTTATTTTCCTGTACTTTTCCAAATGATTTCTGCCACTAATTACTCCGATATTTTCGCTGTGCTTGTATCTGTTAAGTAATTCTTCACAGTACCAGAAAAAACTAAGAACTGGCAAACAGTCGTCCTCCAAAATAATCCCCATTTCTTCATGTTCAAAAAACCACTTTATGGCATTGCCAGGTCCATATTTACAGCCAATATTTTTTTCTCTGAAAAGTGTTTTTACTTCACACTCCCAATCAATATTGTTCATTACATAATCACGTACCCTGATTACCTGCTCCTCTTCATCCGCTCTTCCCTCCCTGGCTCCGTCTGAGGCAATGTACAACCGTGGTGGTTTTGCTTTACGGATTACATCAAAAACCTGTCTTGTGGTATGAAGTCTCTTGAAAACAATAAACAGCACTGCTGTATTAAGTTTGGATGAAGGCCGAAAAGTTTGATTGTTGTGTTCCATTACAATAATGCCTTTCAAATGGATATGGTGTTTTTTACATCGAAGTGAAAAAACAATCTGTAGTTTTAAACTGGCTTTTGATTTATAAGGCACCTCAGGGGTAAAAACCAAATTTGACTTCTGTTAATTGGATGGTACATTCAGCTTGTCTTTTTTCTCTTCCTGCAGCCTGACCTTTGAAGAGAGTAAAACCTGATTGTAAACAGCGATTATCTTTTCAGCATTTTTCTTCCAGGTATGATTGTGGGCACGCATAATTGCTCCTTTAGACTTTTGCGTAAGCTCGTGCTTGTTTTGGGAAATGTGTTGCAATTTTTGCCTTAGACTATTAACCATTTGGGTGAAATTACCAACCGGAACAAGATAGCCACAAGATTCTTTTTTGCCAACTATATCGAGAGCTCCGTTCAATGCCATTGCCACAACCGGAAGGCCTTTGGAAAGAGATTCCAATAACACACTACCGCTGGTTTCCCGTAAACTGGTGAAGACAAAAATGTCTGCTTTGTGATATAAATCCATTGCTTTATGATGAGGGATTCTGCCTTTAAATTCAGTTTTTCCCATTATTCCACACTCCCGGGCTAAATTTTTCCATCTGGCTGTCAGATGACCATCGCCCAGTACCGTTAGCCTGAAATCAAAATAAACATCCCGCAATGCGTATATCAGAAGATCCAGTCGTTTAAAATCGAAATGATTGCCTGACCACAATATCTTCAGCGGGCCATCGGCTGAGTATTTCTTAGGACTCAATACGATATCCTCTTTTCTGCATCCGACCTCTGAGATCACCTGATTGTTTTTTGATCTTAAGAAATGTTTGGTCTGTTTTGTTGCATAGATTATCTCTGAACAGCCTCTTTTGGCGTGGTGATAATGTATGCTGAAACTGCGCTGAATAAAATTGGCGATATTTCGGGAACTTTCTTTTATAAGCCCCCCTAAAGAGAGATTTCCCATACATTTCCATGGGAAATTTTGAGCTCCTCCTATGGGACCCCATATGCAGGGCAGGGGAAGTTTGTACAAATATCCCGGTGCACGGTACCCTATAAATGTAAGAATATGGGTGAGATCAAAATGATACATTATGTGAAGCTCTGAAGCTAAAGACAATGCGCGTTTTTGCCACATCCTATATCCCAGGTAATAGGTGATCTGATGCTGCATGAGAGCTCTCTCATGTTCAGAGTGGGGGAGGTAATGAAAATGGATGTTTTTTTTCAAAGTATTGGTTTCAAGAAACCTCTTTATAGAGTTTTTATTCAGTTCTTTACTTACGATTGCATGGACCTCATATTCGGCTGCAATTTCATTTATATAATTCCATCCTACTCCCGCTTCTGAACCCCAGTCTGGTGAGCATGCGTATGCCTGAATCAGAACTTTCATATGTGTAGACTCCTGAATGCAGATAAATTCCTACCCTTTAAACAGAACTCCTCCTCTTGTACTCTTCATATCTGAAAGGAAATGCAACGCTTGCATGACCAAGTTGCAAAAAAGCATATCGAAATGATTTCACCCCATGGGAGAAACCGAAAAAGAGAGACAGGGGAATGGTGGAAAGGAGTATAATGCCAAATACCGCGAAACGTAATAGAAAATAGAGCACTTTGTAAGCTACACCAAGATTTCTGGTTTTGTGTTCAGAGTATGTTTGCCCATAACGGAACGCTCTCTTTATTATCCACCATATGTTAAGTCTGCTGTTTTCGATCTCCTCATAAACCACCGCCTTTTTTGCCCAGTATAGAAAACCGTTCTTCTCTATCATTCGGTTGAAAAAATCTGTATCCTCACCACCGGTTATCCCCAGCTCCGGGTTGAAAGTGAATTTCTTTTCTTTGATCCATTCACTTCTCATAAGAGCGTTTCCAGTTCTACCGATACTGATCTGCTGATGGTCTTTTGGGTTGTAGCTTTCAAAAACACGGCTTTCAATAATCCAATCCGGAGTGCCTGGTGGGTATACAGGCAGAACAGGACCGAATACCGCATCGCCTTTGGTTGTTGTCAACGCAAGGTAAAGCTCCGATAACCAATTTTTGGAAGCGTATTCATCATCATCGATAAAAGCTATATAGTCTCCTTTTGCATGAGACAATGCAAGATTTCTGGTGAGGGATATGTTTTTTTGCGGCTGAATGTCATATGTGACAAGCATATCAGCATTGGCCCTTTCAAATTTCCGGACCACTTTCTCTGCTTCTCTGTCTGCACCGTTGTCTACAACAATGATTTCGAAACCTGGACAGTCGTATGCAAGGTTCTGGGATGCAATGCTGTTGAGCAAGCGTTCAAGTAACAAAGGACGATCACAGGTGGCAATACAAACCGATATGCCTATTTTTTTCATATGCGGTATCCCTTAAGGCTGGACTGGAGAAATTTTTTTACAAAGCATATGTTGCAATACAGATATCTCCTCCATAACCGTCTGGGCTCTTTATACAATCTGTAGGCCCACTCCAGACCAAGATTTTGCATAAGTGCAGGAGCCTGAGGCAGTACGCCGGCATGGAAATCAAATGCAGCACCCACACAAAGCATCGGCATGTGGATTGCATTTTTCTGGCGCCCTGCCCACAGCTCCTGTTTAGGACACCCCAGTCCGATAAAGAGGATCCGGGCTCCGCTTTGGTTTATTCTTTCCGCTGCCTGACTGTATTCTCTTGGGGAAAGTTCCCTGAACGGAGGTGATTCCATCCCTGCAATTGAGAGATTGGGATAGCGCTCCAGGAGATTTTTTCTCAGTTTCTCCAGGACCTCAGGTTTTGAACCATAAAAGAATACCGGTATATTTTGTGCATGGGCTCTGTCTAAAACGTGCAGAGTCAGGTTCGGACCATATACCCGGTCTTTTAGCCCGGAGTTGTGAAATTTATTCAGGGTCCACCGCACAGGCTGACCATCGGGGCACACCATGTCGAATTTCTCTCTGATCATTTTGCCGTAAGCGGGATTCTTGATAGCCGATATTAAACTGTGTACAGCCATGCAGTCTACGCAGGCAGAGACTTTTTTAACTGCTGCTGCGGTTATGCACTCGGTTGCCTCCTTGTAGTTGGTAGGTGTAACCGGAATCCCGAAAACGTCCTTGCGCTCAGGCCAGAGTATAGAAGACTTCTTATCTGTTGCCGTTAAATCCATATTATTAATCCTGCGTTAAACGGAGAAAAGAAATTTTGACAATGAGTCTAAACTGTCTGATCCTTAACTGTCGCTTGATGAGAGAAGGATTCTCTTTTTTCTGCACTATTAAAAGAATCGATCTCAATCTGTTCTTTAATCCACTCATAAGTTTTTCTCAATCCTGAGTTCAACGAAAAACTGGGGGCCCAGCCGATCTTTTCATATATCAAACTGTTATCGGAATTCCTTCCCCTTACCCCCGTGGGGCCATCGATATGTTTTATCCGGATATTTTTCCCCGCTATCCGTGAGACCATTTCTGCAAGCTGATTAATTGTGACCATCTCTTCTGAACCAATGTTTACAGGTCCCGGAAATTGACTTGACATAAGACGCCTTACACCCTCAACACACTCATCTATATAGAGAAAACTTCTTGTCTGTTTACCATCTCCCCAGATCTCTATCTCTCCGTTATCCTCACATTCAGCTACTTTGCGGCATATGGCTGCAGGAGCCTTCTCCTTGCCCCCTCTCCATGTCCCCTCAGGACCGAATATGTTGTGAAAACGGGCAATACGAACATTAAGACCAAAGTTGCGCATATAGGAGAGATAAAGCCTTTCGGAGAAAAGCTTTTCCCAACCATACTCACTGTCCGGATTTGCAGGGTAAGCAGAATCTTCGCAGCATTTAGGGTTGTCAGGCTCCAGCTGATTGTGTTGTGGGTACATACATGCTGAGGAGGAGTAGAAAATCTTCCCTATGCCGGCCTGCTTTCCGTAATGTGCGATGTTGAGATTTATCATGGCTGAATTGTGCATAACATTTGCATCATTCTCTCCGGAAAAAATATAACCAGCTCCGCCCATATCTGCCGCAAGCTGATAAACCTCATCAAAGGGCCTATCAAGGATCTCCTTGCATACACTATCTTCACGTAAATCCCCGATTACAAAATCATCCGCTGCGGTTTGTGAAAATTCCGGATGTTTCAAATCAACTCCACGAACCCAATACCCCTCTCTTTTCAACCTTTTTACAAGATGAGAGCCTATAAACCCCCCGGCCCCTAATACCAGTGCAGTATTTGCCATTTTTGTGCTCCTTATATTAAACCTTTTTTGGGTATACCTGATAAGAGGTGAAATGATTCCTTCTGCTATTTGTTGAAACAACTCTTATACCACACTCTTTCAAACAGAGAGCATCAGAGAAGTCATCTATACAGTATGAACCAAAAGATGTAACTGTCGGTGGACCTCACTCTTGGGTTGGCTTGACGGAAGATAGCGGGGTGTCTGTTTCCGTTATTGGGGCAGGGTGTAAGGGGGAAAGCAGGCTAAAAAGAGATGATCAGTAGTAATAAAAAATACACGCCTCTTATCCGTTTAAATAAAGGGTGTTTTCATTTACCGAAATGGGAAATATATTCCTTTGTTGTGAATGGCTCCGGAGGGCTGATTGGTTTTATTAATTGTATAGATTTCCCGTAACTGCTAAAGTCTGATCATCCTGCGTGTTCCCACAAAGTCTTTTGTGCGGAGTCGGTAAAAGTAAGGACCGGCTCCCACCTGCTGTCCTGAGTCATTGGTGCCGTCCCATACAATTCTGTAGAAATCTGCTTTCAAAGGCTTATCTGGTTTAACCAATTGTCGTACAAGTCTTCCCCTGAGATCATAAATGTTGAGAGATATAACAGTCTCAACCGGGAGTTCAAATCTGATGGTTGTACTTCCTCTGAATGGATTGGGGAAATTGTGTCCCAGGCTGAATTCCACCGGTATTCGTGCCCTGGGCATCGCTTCGGCATAACCGACAACCTCTTTCATATCAGAAAAATCTACCGCAATCAGCTTGTATTCATAAAGTACATCGTTTGAAACTGCATGATCTATATACTGATACTCAATGGTACCATAGGATACCCCCGATTCTGCCCCAGGTATTATTCTTCTGTTAACTCTTACCCATGTGGTGTCATTTAGGCCGATTCTGTTTTGCTTGAGCAGTTTTGCTGCATTGCTGACCAAAGTGTCTGTTTCTGTAATTTTGACAGAAATGATAAGACTGTCCATAAACTGAGGCTTGATTCTTCTGTAAATATGGAACCCGAGATTATCCTGTTCACTATCTGTTTGCCAGAAAAGTGTATCTACCCCATCCCCTGCATGGGCGTAAAATCCGGCCAGAGTCACAGCCAGTGTGATATCTGATGAAAGATAGAAATTCACACTGTTGCAAAGAACCGTATCCAACTGTATTATGAGCTGATGGCTGTTTCTGTCGTGATGAATATTATATTGATAGTTTCTTAACAGGGTAAGGGTGTCGGTCTGATCGTATAGAAAGATGTACTGTGGCTTTTGAGATGAACGGTATTCAGTTATCCTGATAACAGGGTTAAAACGGCAGGTGTAGGCATCGGAGTTGAGCCTGAAATGAACAGTGTTGTTTTCTGCTTCTAAAATGTAGGCACCTTCAGCTTCATTGAACCCGTTACCGTTGAGGTCCCCGATACTGTTTGTCACCCTGCTTCCCCTGAACACATCTGAGTCGTCAAAGAGGATGTTCTGTACTCCCATGCTCACCGAATCCATATACAGACTGTCCATACCCGTTCTTCGTATATCCTGATAAAATGCCACCTGTATGGGAGTATGTGACGGTCCCCAGTTCTCCATGGGATCGGAATGTCTGTCTTTAAACAGAATACCGGACATATCCTGATCCGCAAAAGCTCGGATAGTCTGCAGAGCCCAGGGGGACTGTGGCCAGTTAATCGTATCTGTGTCATTACTGAATGCCAGAAATGTTACTGCAAAATCTGTTATTCCCGTGCCGTTATACACAACACCTCTCATATTTTCCCCGTTGATTCTGGCGATCTGATTCTCTGAACCTCTGAGCAGGAAGGGGTGTGAAGCACGGATAGGACTACCGCTTACGTTGGTGATACTGTCCCAGCGGAATATTTGTCCCGAAGGATAGATGGTCCAGCGTGTAGTCACAGTGAATGATTCCCCTAAGCTGCTGGCCACTCTTTCATTAAGCTGCAACCGCACCCGTGCCGGTGAAGCTTCAAGCAGTGTTAAATCCTGCTGTGCAGAAGAAACAGAATAGGAGGTCGCAGGCCAGCCTGAACCGATCTGGTATTTAACTGTTCCCCATGATTCATCATACCCTTCCCCCTGACCCTGGATCTGATTTGTTGTGGAGATGGTGTCCACTGAGGTAAACGGGTTAACACATGAAGTCGCCAGGTACCAGATTTCATCACATCTTGTCTCATTCACCGGTCCGCTCTTCCATACAATGAAAAATTCCCCTGCATCAACTTCACCAAACTGATCCCCCGCATTTTTAACCCAGAAGTAATCAGAAGAACCATCGGTGTAATCTCCCCAGGAAAGTGTTTTTGAAGGATTAATCATGTGTGCCCCTCTGTCACTTTGTTTGTCTATGAAAAGCCTTGAGTTACTGGCTATCACCCTGTTAAGCCCAATTGATAGTTTCTGACCTCTGAGGTGTGCATAGTAGTCATCATTAAGGACTAAAGGCGAACCATTGAGTACCACAGCCGCAGGAAGACTTTCAGACCAGTAATTGGCTATTTCAAATACCGGAAATCTTCGGGCCACCCTGCTTCCGTCAATGTGGAAGTGAGTCGTGCTGTTGTCATCGGCTCTCAGATGGTAAAAACCTGTCGCTGCACTGTAGCCACGCTGGTAAATACTTTTGATTGTTTTTTCAGATATCCTCTCATTATAAAAACGAAAATCGTCCAGTTTGCCGGTGTATCCATGACCGATAATGGCCTGTACATCGTTTGAACTCACCGTATAGTAACCTGTGTGTATGCGGTCAATCCTTCCGTCAACAAAAAGTTTGACACTATCCGCTCCGTTGAAACTCACCGCCACATGGCTCCACTGACCCGTTTGAATTTCCCGTACGCCGCTCAGTATTGTCCCATCAGCCTGAAAAGCAAGCCTTCCCCCCGTATCTGCGGTTAGTCTGTAACCGCTGTTTCCATCGTGTTTGCCAAATACTACAGACGAAGAAGACAGTGTTGCCGAGGGGGCGATCCATCCCATAACTGTAAAGCCGCCTTCTGTACCGGACAGTTGCATAAGATTTCCCAGTTCCACATACTGAGCAGAGCTGACCTGCAGAGCACCTTCCAATTTACCATTCACCCAGGTCCCGCCCGTAACTGTACCGTTTCTGCCTGCACCGGAATTGTCGAAGGCTTTGCTGCCCATAACCTCATCAAATTTCCAGTGTCCTCTGAGATGATGCTCCCAGGCACTCTCCATAAGGGGGGTGCCCGCTATGAATTCAAGGCTATCGGGTGTGCGGTAATCCATTGCTGTTGTGGCTACTCCTCCAGCAGGTTCCCACTCCTTATTGGCAAAGTGAAGCATAAACTCCCATACCTGTTTCTGACCAGCATCAAGAACTGTCGGGCTGCTCTTTTCGAGTCCGGCCAGATCAGAGCCGCCTATAAAACCTGATGCACTGTTTTGTGCACCATATGAAACATTCCAGAGATCTTTTATTACCAGTAAAAGATCGTGCTCACCCGTACCACTATTTGACAAAAGCACATAAGGAGATAGCGATGCATTGGTGTGAGCGGTGGTGATATTGTTACCACCTTCTTTACGGGCTATACCGTGACGGTAAACTGAAGAGGTAATACTGCCCCCGCTCCGGTTGTGAAATTCTGTTCTGATAAATATTCTTCCAGAACCATGTATGGTGTAATCTACCGTATAAGTGATACCGTTAATTACTCCGCTCTGACGGAGTTTTGCATAATGGGCAGCGCTGCTGTCGATTATTCTCCAGGTACCATCAGAAGTGGAAAGTATACCGTGTATATTAAAATAGTAAAGAGAATGGGTTGGATGAGCGAGGTTTGGACCCTCATCATAGCTGAGAAAAGAGATTCCGCCACCGCTGCTATTATCAAATATCAACATCCACCTGTCGGTATATACAGAGCACTGATCTGCCCCGTTGGTGCGCACGGTCAACGGGAGAAGCTCCATTTCCGGCACCACCACCACTGTCATGGTGTAGTCATCATGATGTGTTCCGTCGCTTATACGGTAGGTGTAAGTGAAAGTACCTGCTACTGCCGGGGTAAAGGTGACAGTTCTGTTACTGTTATCAAAACTGAGAGAACCCTGTGAAGGAGCCGATACTTTTGAAATAGTAACCGCATCACCGTCCGGATCATACCCTCCGCTATGAGTCAGAGGGGTACGAAAGCCTGTGCGTCGTTCTTTGAATGCTTCGGAAGTCAACCAGCTTTCATCACTCATGTTATGCAAAACACCATGATGTCTGTTGGGGGAATAGTCCCTGAGCATCATTCCTTCTGAATTGTCAAAGCGATAATATGCCAAAAGGTCTGGTTCGTTTCCACCCAGAGGTGTGTGCATCTTCATTTGAATATTGCTTTGAGTCAGTGATTTGCTCCATATTCTTAGTTCATCGATTTTACCATCAAAAATTCTGTCGTATCCGACGATGCTTGATAGGTGAGAACAACCAAGAATATGCCATTCTGCCCCGAATATCTCCCCAGTGCTGCCGGATTCAGAGCCTGTTGATTTACCATTCATAAACACCTGAGTTTCCGATCCGTCATGAGTAACAGCCAGATGAGTCCATTGCTCAACCGGAGGTGTCTGGAGATTTCTTATATCAACATTTCCCAGTCGTATTCTCAGCCCCTCTGGGGTGATTTCAAAATGTGTGTTATTGCCACTATTACCCCTGTGCCCCCAGATTCCTGATGTTGCAGTTCCATTCCAGTAAACCCATACCTCAAGTGATACCGGTTTATTTGTCCGGCTCTCCAGTGATCTCAGACGAACACCATTTCCTGTGCCGGTAAACCGGAGTGCATTTCCTGAACCGGCCACAGGCGCAGCATTGATATTTGAAACCGAAACTTCCACTGTGTACTCGTCAGTGGAAACGCCGTCTGTAACCTGATATGTATAGCTGAATGTACCGCTTGAATTCAAAACCGGTGTATACCACAGCCTGTTGTTGTGGTTATCGATATCCAGAAAACCGCTGACTGGGCCGTTTATCTCTGATATGATTATGGAATCTCCGCCTGGATTATATCCTGCGCCATGGAAGAGCTGAGAAACGTCTTCTACGGTGCGGTATTTCCAGGCTCTGGAGTCGATCCACTCAGGAGCCCCCTGAAGATTACCATGATTCTGATTGGGAGTTGCATCCATAGCGGTTGGACCTGTGCCTTCATCAAACCGCCAGTATCCCTGCAACCCGGTTTTGTTTCCCGGAAGGGGCGAATACATATTCTGCTCTATTTCATGGGGCGTGCGTGTTGTATTCCAAAAACGGATTTCATCGAGCTGACCGCGAAAGAAGTTTTGTGTACCACCTCTCGATGCTATGGAATTTCCACCATCGAGTGAATAATATGTTTCATCCGGGGTACTTGAGATTTTACCGTTTACATAAACAGTGCTGCTTGTTCCATTGTAAATCCAAGCTACATGACTCCACTTCCCATCAGGTATTATCCCTGAACTGATCTCAGGATAAGCGGCATTGGTGTATTCGCCGGTCACAAATGAAATTGAGTTACCGGTCCATACCGCCATTATCTGCCTGGGACCACAGGCTGAATAAGCCTGTATAAAAATCCTTGAATTTGCTTCAGGGTTATCCGGTTTTACCCAGAATTCAAGAGTGAAAACATCTCCGGAGACAATGCAGCCCAAAGGCAATGATAAAAAATCGTTTTCACCATCAAAGGAGAGGGCACTTCCGGAACCAGCCACAACAGAAGGAGTTTCTACATCGATACTCTTTATTGACGAGTACGCTTTTTGGCAACTTCCGCTTTGTACAACGACTCTGTATTCCCATAGATTAGCAGAGGGAGGGGTTTCAGAAAAGGTTGGTTCAGCATGAGCTATATCCTGCCACTCTTCACCCTCAATTCTTTTCTGCCATTTAATGATCTCACCAGTGTGCCCGTTCAGAGTCATATCACCGGTGGACTGACCCAGAATAATGCGGGTGTTTTGAGCATCGATTGTGCCGCCTTCCGAAGCAGGTTCAACTACAATTGTCCGTATCGAGGAGAATACCGAAGGACAGCTGAGGTTTTTCACCTCTGCCCTGAACTCCCATATGCCTGCGGCAAGCGGAATTTCAGAGTGGGTGTCAGCTGTGTTTGGTATGTCAACCCAAGTTCCGCCATTGAGCCTGCGCTGCCACCGGACAACGCTTCCGGTATATCCGCTTAGGGTAATGGTGCCTGTGGATGATCCGATACAGATCGGTGTGGCGCCACCGGTTAGCGAGCCGCCGGATGAGGATGGGTGTACTGTTGCGGTCACTGCTGTACGGGAGGTACTGATACATCCTGTCGTTGTATTTCTTGCCTCTGCATAATAGGTGGTACTTGTACTTATGGAGGGTGTTGTGAAGTTCAAAACGCCTTCACCACCGGGTACAATAGAACCTGAAGAATCTGAATCATACCAGTCAATTGTAACTCCGTCAGGGACGCTTGCTGTGAGAGTGACGCTGCCTGTACCACATCTCTGGCCATGAACAGGGGAGTGTGGTGCTTCCGGCGGGGCGTTTACAAATATTGTTCTTACGGAAGAAGTCGCTTCTGTACAGGTTCCGTTTCTTACCACAACCCTGTATTCATTTGTACCCGCATTTACAGGGGTAACGATGGCGCTTGTGCCAGTGAAAATAATATCAGTCCATTGACCACCGTTTACCCTTCTCTGCCAGCGCAAAACTTCTCCAGTATGATCTGAAAGGGTCAGTACGCCTGCTGAAGCTTCCAGACAAATCGGTGAGGTGCCCCCCGAAAGAGTTCCTCCATCCGATAACTCCTCTACCGTTATCGTTTGTGATGCAGAGAAAACCGATTGGCAGGTTCCGTTTTTTACTTCAGCTCTGTACTCCCATGCTCCAGGGGTTGTGGGAGTGTGGGAATAAGTTGTCGAGGTGTTATCAATATCTACCCATTGACCACCGTCTACTCTTTTTTGCCATCTCACCACATTACCGTTGTGTCCGCTCAGGCTCATCTCGCCGGTCGTAGCCCCCTGACATATCACAGTACTGCCGCCGCTTACAATTCCTCCCACGGAAAGGGGTTCAACTGTTACCGAACGGATTGAAGAGTAAGCCGGGGCACAAACACCATTCTGAACAGCTGCACGATATTCCCATATTCCTGCAGAGGAGGGTGTTTCGGAGTAGGTTGTGGCAGTGGTTGCAATATTTGACCACTCACCGCCATTTAAACGCCTTTCCCAGCGAATTACAACACCGGTGTGTCCGTTCAGAGTCATTGGACCTGTGGAGCTGCCCTGACAAATGGGTGATATACCCCCGCTTATGCTGCCGCCAACAGAGTTTGCATCAACAGTGATGCTTGTTACTGTGGAATATGTATAGCAGGATCCGCTCTGAATTCTTGCACGGTATTCCCACACTCCCGGAGAGGGAGGTGTTTCTGAGTGGGTGTTTGATGTGTTGCTTATATCCTGCCAGGTACTGTTATCCACCCGTCTTTGCCATCCTGCGATACTGCCGCTGTATTCACTTAATGTCATAGTGCCTGTAGAGCTGCCATGACAAACTGGGGAGTTTCCCCCTGTTATACTTCCCCCTGAAAATGGCGTGTAATCGACAATCAGGCGTGCATCGCTTATATCCCAATAGAACGTGGCATGACCAAAATTACCTCCTAGAATAAAACCTTCATTCTGTTTAGCTCCGCTTACCCAATCCTGAACAAGAGTGCGAAGATCATCACCGGTTATGCTTTTCCAGCCGGTTGTGTTGTCGGTAACGGATCCAAGCGAATTATCCCAGGCCACGTCTTCATAGGTTAGGTAGTGAGCATTAGGATCGTGACCGCCTTTATTCTGCTCGTAAAGAGTGGCTGTCCTGAGGGTTGCATCAGTATTAACATGTGGAATATAGAATTCCAGTCTGGCATTTGATATAAATGCGCAATTCAAGTAATCTAAATCGGCATAAAGAAGTGCTTCATTGGAGCTTCCGAAAGTGTTGCCTCTTGCAAATCCGCCAACCCGCCCGTTATTGTCACCATAGGAACTGAAAGAGTGATAATAAAGGTGCCGTATCGAGAGAGAAAGTGTGTCTGTGCCGGGTTCACCGCCTCCCCCCCCAACTATAATGGTCCTGATGTTGGAAAAAACCGAAGGGCACTCACCATTTTTTACTTCAGCTCTGTAATTCCATGTGCCCTCAGACGAAGGGATTTCCGAGTAGGTTAATGAGGTGTTGCTGATATTTACCCAATCTCCGTTGTCTACCCTTTTCTGCCATCTTACCACATTGCCTGTGTGACCGCTTAGTGTCATGGTGCCTGTGCTGATACCCGGTTCTATAGGAGTAGTGCCGCCGGTAATGCTGCCTCCTACAGAAAGTTCCTGAACAAGAATTGTTCTGATTGAAGAGTAGGTCTCCGGACAACTCTCGTTTTTAACGACAGCTCTGTAATCCCAGGAGCCTGCTGCAGAGGGGGTTTCCGAAAAAGATATGGTGGTGTTGTCTATACCTATCCATTCACCGTTATTCACCCTTTTCTCCCACCTCACAATCTCCCCGTTCTGCCCGCTGAGGGTCATTGTACCAGTTGAAGTACCCTGGCATATTGGCGTGTTTCCTCCGCTGATACTCCCACCAACAGATGAGGAGTGTACGATTATTGTGAGCGGGTCGGTGTAGGCAAAGCTGCCAGCCCCATCACTGATGCGGACCCTGTAATCCCATACACCCGCAGAAGAGGGGGTTTCCGAATAGGTGGTCGATGTGTTTGGGATATTCTCCCAGACTTCTCCGTCAACCCTTCTTTCCCAGCGTTCAACAACCCCGCTGTGTCCGCTGATGCTAATGACACCAGTTGCCGCACCCTGGCAAATTGGCGAGATCCCTCCACTGAGACTGCCGGCTTCAAGAAATACACCATTATCTGTCCATACATCGGTACCGAGGCCGTTTGAGTTTAAATCTGGCTGCTCACCCTGACTCCACCACTTGTTTGTGTACCACCTGCCATTCCATTGAACATCGAATCCAGGATTGGGATAGATAGTTGCAGGATCCCAGAGAGGCAGGGAATGTACATATGTCGCGGAGAACAGAAGTATTAAGAATAAAAACCCAAAGGGTGATGTAAGTGATCTGTACGAGAAGAGTTGTTTCGGAAGTTCTCGGTTAATCGGCTTCATTTGTAAGCCTGTTTTCGTTGTGAAACGTTTGAGAAGTTGAATATTTGTCTATCCTATACATTATATATTGTATGCCTTTTCGGGAAAATAGTCCACATATTTGTATTCAAAGGAAAGTTTTGGTATAGTGCAGGACTGTAAAATCAGATTTTCCGGCATCATGCATGTTCCCTCTCATCGGCTGTAATTTCTGCCCGGGAAAAACTTCTCAGACTCACGCTGTGCTGCAAGATTTCACACATACGCTGCAATATGTTTCATATTTGTGATACTGAGCCGATTTTTGCATCACTGTGGTGGTTAAAAGGGATCGATTTGCTAAAGCTGGATCCATAGCTATATTTTTTATGATCTTGGAATAAAACGTGTAAGCTCCTGCGGGGATTAATATTTTTAATAGTGGCAGAGTGGGGAGAGGGTAAACTCTGTTCTTTTTTGCTATATTATGAACAGCGAAGTAGACTACACCCACGATCCGGATGATCTGAATAAAAATTTCTTGTATGTGCCAGAGGGAATTGCATGGAAAAAAGCAACGATAAAAAGAATACCAGACTTGGAAGAAACTTAATAATTTTCCTGATTGTAATATGCGCATTTGTTTCTTTGGGAGTAAGTGGTTTGGGGTGGTTTATGTACCGTCTCTATGAGACTCTTCCCACTCACAACGAGTTACATTCCATTCAGCAACCCCTTGTCTCGAAGGTTTTGGCACGTGACGGGTCGCTGATTCATGAATTTAGTATAGAGCGGCGTTATTGGGTTTCGCTCGATGAGATTCCCATTGAACTTCAGGAAGCTGTTATTGCGATCGAAGACCGTAAGTTTTATGATCACTGGGGAATAGACTTACATCGAATTTTCGGTGCGATCGTTGTGGATATAATGCACAGAAGGTTTGCCCAGGGGGCTTCTACACTCACCCAGCAGCTGGCACGAAATCTCTACCTCACCTCAAGAACTTCCATGATAAGAAAACTCAGGGAAATGCTGACTGCGATCAAACTTGAGCAGAGATACACAAAAGATGAACTTCTGGAGCTTTACCTGAATCAGGTATACCTCGGAGCGGGTGTTTATGGGGTGCAGGCTGCAAGCCAGCATTATTTTGGCAAACACGTTTCCGAATTGGGTCTTAACGAATCAGCTGTTATCGCCGGCATAATCCAGCTTCCTGAGAGATTCAGGCCTGACCGGGACGTGAATATCGAAAGAATCACCAGAAGAAGAAATGTAGTCTTAAGCTCTATGGTTACCGTCGGGTACATTGATTCCCCGACAGCCAGGGAAACAATGGAGAAGCCTATTGTTGCTGTTTCCACAGAGCGGAGGACTTCACTTGGGCCTTACTTTATTGAGATGGTCAGAAGGTATGTTGCCAATCGTTACGGCAATGATCTTTTGTATAACGGGGGGCTGACTATACATACGACCCTCGACCCTGTTGCCCAGGATTCAACTGAGCAGGTGGTTAAAGAGCGGGCTGCAGATCTCCAGCAGCGCCTTAACCGAATGTTTCTTGACTACACCGGTGTGCATACAAAGATGAATATCCCGAGGGATCAGTTTCTAAGTAGTTTTGATTCAATTTACGCAGCTAATGAAGAGGAACTTTCAGCATTTCCCGATTCCGTAAGGCTCCGCAAAGCACAGATCTCAGTTGTCTCTCTTGATGTTGAAACGGGAGAAATATTAACCCTTGTGGGGGGAAGGGATTTTCAGGAAAGCAGGTTTAACCGCGCTATACAGGCCAGACGACAGCCGGGATCCTCCTTTAAGCCCATTGTATTCACCGCAGCTTTTGACAATGGTTTCAGTCCTGCTTCCGTGCTACTCGATCAGCCTATCACCCTTACTACTCCGGAAGGAGAGTGGAGGCCGGAGAATTACGACAGAAGATTCCGGGGGCCAATTACTCTTCGTGAGGCAATGGCCAGTTCTGTGAATATGGTGGCGATACAACTTTACAATCGAATCGGAGGGAATCTGGTAATAAATTACGCCAGAGAAATGGGCTTCAGGCACAGAATGAACCCGGTTCCATCACTCGCCATTGGAGCCTGTGAAGTAACTCCCATGGAGATTACTTCTGCTTATTCCATATTTGCCAATAACGGTTTGCATGCAGAGCCATATTTTGTATCTAAAGTTGTGGACAAGGATGGGCGTATTCTTGAACAGGCCACACCTCAGGTCAGGGAGGTGCTTAGACCCGAAACAGCCTTCCTTATGAGCGATCTGCTTAAAAGTGTTGTGTGTTGCGGCACCGGAGCTTCGATACCCGGGCTGGGATTCAGGAGGCCTGCAGCGGGAAAGACCGGAACCACAAACAACTATTCCGATGCCTGGTTTGTGGGATTTACCCCACAGATTGCAACCGGAGTCTGGACCGGTGTTGATGAAAGAAGATCTCTGGGCAGAGGGGTAACTGGTACACAGGGAGCGATACCGGTGTGGGTTTCTGTTATGAGAGCATTGCACCGTGACCTTCCGGTAAAGGACTTCAGGGCTCCACAAGGGGTGAAAAGGAAAAAATTATGCGCAGAATCGCACCTCCTGGCCAGAGCCGGGTGTCCCGAGTCCAAATCAGAATTTTTCCTCCGATACGCTGAGGTCGACTCCTGTGGTGTGCATGGAGATGTAAGAAGACGGCGTGATGAGATAAATCCGCTGGATTCCCAAAGACGCAGAGATACCGACAGAAGACCTTTTATGTTTTAATCTCAGCACTTTATTACTCTGGTCGAATTATTCCGATCTGAGTTCCATTTGCTGCTACCGGGTTGTGGAATGCGGTTTCGCTGCTCCAGAATCCGGGTACCTCATCTTTACCCAGTGAAAACTGAGGTGTTTCTGAGATGTTGGAGTTGTCGAGCCTGGCAAACGTGTTGTGTGATGTGCGGTTGTCGAAAAAATTATTGGTGATGATCCTTGACCTGCGGGATTGTTCCGAAGCCCAGATTCCATACTGCTTGTTTTTTGAAAACTGATTATTACGAATCAAAATCTCTGTTGAGCCTGAAAGCATCACTCCGCTGTAGCCATTTTCCGCAATTACATTATTTTCGATTGCATTTCTGTGTGCCCTGACTGATTCGCAGAAAATCCCGCTCCATTCGTTTCGGTAGATCAAATTGTTTCTGATGTCGGGCAGTGAAATTATGCATTGTATACCAGATCCTTTGTTGTCGCGAATCGTACAGTACTCTATCACCATTGAGATGTTTTCTGCTAATATGCCCACATTACCATTCTCTATGGTGAAATTACGCAATGTTGCCCCATTGGCACCTCTTACAACAGGGTTAACTATGTTGCCTCTTATTATGCTGAGTTCCGGTGATGCGCCAAGAAGGTGGATTGATTCTCTGAGGGTAACTGACTCCCGGTACACCCCTTCACCCACAAAAACCGTATCTCCTGTGTTTGCATGGTCGATGGCTTCCTGAATTGAGGAAAAATGCTCAGGGACACGAATCACCTCTGTTGCATTTGTAATTACCGGGAGTAAAATCAGTGCGGATAAAAAAAGAATTAAGCTCATTTTGATTCTCCTTGGGTTTAAAAGAGAACAGGATTCCCATTGGTTATTTGTCTAAATGAGAAGATAAATAGTGATCACCCGATCACTATCATGAATATAAGGTAAGTGGGGATGAAAATGTTGAAAAAAACGACTTGACTAAAAGGTTGGAGGAATTTAGTTTATAAAGATGAAAACAAAAAAGCTAGTAATCAGACTGATTCTAAATGTCATTGACGTGGTCAATGATAGTGTGATTATTGTTCCCCAAATGAGGGAAACGGGTATTTAGGATCAGATCCAGATTACAAAAGAGGCCCGTTTCCCTTAGGGGGAGACGGGCCTCTTTTGTATTTATATATATGTGATTTCTTGATTTGCAACCAAACAGGTGGTATTTTAAACTGTTTTAATTTCGATAATTGTCCTTGCTTTGTTGGCAGGGGTAAATTTCTGGGGGTACTTTTGAAAAAAACAGGTGCGCAGATTGTCGTCGATGCTTTAGTTAAAGAGGGTGTAGAGGTTTTGTTTGGTTACCCCGGTGGGGTCGTAATCCCTATTTTCGACGTCTTGTATGAAACCAAGGATATCAAATTCATATTAACCCGTCATGAACAGGCTGCTGCTCACGCTGCTGATGGTTATGCCCGTGCCACCGGACGTCCCGGGGTTTGTCTGGCTACTTCAGGGCCGGGGGCAACGAATATAATGACAGGTTTGGCAACCGCTTATTTGGATTCAATTCCGATGGTTGCAATTACCGGTCAGGTGGCTTCACCCCTTTTGGGAACTGATGCTTTTCAGGAGGCCGATATCGTAGGGATGAGCCGCCCTATTACAAAACATAATTTTCTGGTAAAATCAGTGGAAGAACTGCCGCTGATTTTAAAGCAGGCCTTTCATATCGCAACTACAGGAAGACCGGGGCCGGTTCTGGTTGATATACCTGCTGATGTTTCTAAGGGGGCTACGGAGAATTTCTCTTATCCAGAAAGCGTTTCGATAAGAAGTTACAAGCCTAATGTACAGGGGCATATAAAACAGATAGAAAAGGCTGCTGAATTTATCTCAAATGCCAAAAAGCCCATTATCTTTGCTGGGGGAGGTATAATTCACTCCGGGGCTCATGAAGAGCTGCGGGTGTTTGCTGAAACAACAAATATTCCTGTTACCACCTCCTTTATGGGGCTGGGAGGCTTTCCCGGAGATCATCCGCTTTTTATGGGTATGCCTGGAATGCATGGGTCAAAATGCGCTAACTTCGCACTCCAGGAATGCGATCTTATAATCTCTATCGGAGCCCGCTTTGATGACAGGGTGACCGGTTATGTAAAAGAGTTTGCGCCGAATGCATCCATCATCCATATGGATATAGATCCTGCAGCCATATCAAAAATCATAAAAGTTGATGTGCCGGTTGTTGGAGATGCCAAAAATATTCTTAAGTCTCTGAACAAGATTGTTAAGCCCAGAGAAACTGATTCCTGGAATGATAAGATCAACACATGGAAAGGTGAGAAGCTCTTTACATATACTCAGTCTGACACCGTGATCAAACCCCAGTATGTGGTTGAAAAACTCAGCGAGATAACAAAGGGTGAAGCTCTTATCGCAACGGAGGTGGGGCAGAATCAGATGTGGACGGCTCAGTACTACAAATTCAGAAAACCAAGAACCCTTATTTCTTCAGGGGGACTGGGGACAATGGGATTTGGAATGCCTGCGGCCATGGGAGCGGCTCTGACTAACCCCGGGGTTCCGGTTATTGATGTTGCAGGTGATGGCTCGATTCAGATGAATATTCAGGAACTTGCTACCTTGTCGGTAAACAAAATACCTGTTAAGATAGTTATTCTCAACAATTCTTACCTTGGTATGGTTCGTCAATGGCAGCAGATCTTCTTTGATAAACGCTACAGCGGAACATGTCTGAGGGGTGGAGCGCTTTGCAATGAGTGTGTCGGTCCTCAGAATTGTCAAAAGGTATATTTGCCAGATTTTGTTAAATTAGCAGAAAGTTACGAGGTTCCGGCTTTCCGTACAGATAAAGTTTCTGAAATTGAAACGGTTCTCAATAAGGGACTTGAGGTGGATGGTCCTGCACTGATGGAGTTTATTGTGTCTCAGGAGGAGAATGTGTTTCCTATGGTGCCGGCCGGAAAACCAATCCATGAGATTCTGGAGGGATAAATGAATACACATACTATTTCTATACTTGCTGAAAACCATAGCGGTTCACTATCCAGAATTGCGGGATTGTTCTCAAGCAGAGGGTATAATATTTCCACTCTTACTGTGGCCGAAACTGATGATCCCACAATTTCAAGAATGACTATCGTTGTTCAGGGTGATGAGGGAATACTTGAGCAGATTGTAAAACAGCTCAATAAACTCATCGATGTTATCAAAGTCGTTGACTTTAAGGATGAACCGATTCTGGAAAGAGAGCTGTTGCTTGTAAGAGTTGATGCATCTAAGTCAAACAGACATGAAATTGTAGAGGTTGCAAATCTTTTTAAGGCAAAAGTCGCGGCTGTATCTGCTGCATCTGTTACATTGGAACTTACAGGAGAACGGCAGAGAATCGATGACTTTACAATGATGCTAAAACCCTACGGCATAAAGGAACTTGTGCGATCAGGGGCTATTGCAATTGGACAATTGAGAAAATAAACCGATAGGCATATGCAGTTTTGTATTTGTAAAATTTATCTGAAGTCAGATACTTTCACTTTTCAAGAAGGAGCCCTTTAACATGGCAGTTATCGATTTTGGCGGCGTAAAAGAAGATGTTATTACCCGCAAAGAGTTTACCGTGGCAAAAGCCAGAAGAATCCTTAAAAATGAAACCATTGCTGTTATCGGTTACGGCGTTCAGGGACCTGCTCAGGCACTGAACCTCAAAGACAACGGTTTCAATGTGATTATCGGCCAGTCAAAAAAGTTCAAAAAAGACTGGGAAAGAGCCCGTAAAGATGGATGGGTACCAGGGAAAACTCTTTTCGATGTCGATGAGGCTGTTCAAAAGGGTACTATCATTAAAATTTTAGTTTCTGATGCTGCTCAGAGAATTGTATGGCCAACTGTTAAGAAGAATCTAAAAGAGGGTGATGCGCTCTATTTCTCTCACGGATTCTCAATCGTATACAAAGAACAGACTAAGGTTGTTCCACCTGAAAATGTGGATGTTATCCTGGTCGCACCTAAGGGAAGCGGTACATCGGTAAGAAGAAATTTTCTCTCAGGCGCAGGTATCAACTCAAGTTATGCAATTTTTCAGGACTTCACAGGCCGTGCAGCCGAACGCTGCCTGGCTCTTGGTATAGGTGTGGGGTCTGGGTACCTTTTCCCAACCACCTTTGAAAAGGAAGTCTACAGTGATCTTACCGGTGAACGTGGTGTTCTTATGGGGGCTCTTGCCGGTATGATGGAAGCACAGTATCAGGTTCTTCGCAAAAACGGCCACAGCCCAAGTGAGGCATTCAACGAAACTGTCGAAGAGCTTACTCAGAGCCTTATTCGTCTCGTTGACGAAAATGGAATGGACTGGATGTACTCAAACTGCTCTGCAACTGCTCAGAGAGGTGCATTGGACTGGAAACCAAAGTTCAAAAAAGCCACTCAACCCGTATTTGAAGAACTTTACAAGTCTGTCAAGAGCGGAAAAGAAACAAGGCGTGTTATCACCGCATGTGGAAGAGCCGATTACCAGGAACGTCTGGACAAGGAACTCTCAAAACTGGGCGAGTCTGAAATGTGGAAAACCGGTAAAGCGGTACGTGACCTCAGACCAAAACAGAAAGCCCGTCAGATCACCAAGGCTACAAAGGGTGTGAGAGGAAGAGCAGGTAACTGATTGATATTTGATCAGTGGTTTTAAAACACAATTCGGCCTGGGGTTAAACCCCGGGCCGAAATCAAAATAGAGGACCTGAATTACTTATGAAGATCGATAACGTTTTTATCTTTGATACTACTTTGCGGGATGGAGAGCAGGCCTTACCCTCAAGCCTTTCTGTTGAACAGAAACTTAGGATTGCAAAACAGCTTGCCCGTCTGAACGTAGACGGTATTGAAGCGGGGTTCCCGGTTTCTTCACCTGGGGATTTTGAGTCTGTTCACACCATCGCTTCCCAGGTAAAGGGACCTGTGATTTGCGGGCTTGCGCGTACTGTTGAGAAGGATATCCTCTCATGTGCAAAAGCTGTGAAGCCTGCAGAGCGTCCACGGATACATACCTTCATAGGTACTTCTGCAATCCATACGGAAAAAAAGCTGAGAAAATCGCAGGACAGCATTTTGCAGCTTGTTTATGACAGTGTCAAACTGGCAAGAAAACACTGTGGTGATGTGGAATTTTCGGCAGAAGACGCTGGCAGAACCGGAACTGATTACCTGTGCAGGGTTGTGGAAACTGCCATAAAAGCGGGAGCGTCTACAATAAATATTCCAGACACAGTCGGCTATACTGCACCGGAACATTTCGCCTCAATAATTGATGAGCTCTTCAATCGGGTTCCCAATATCGACAAAGCTGTGATTTCTGTGCATTGTCATGATGACCTTGGTATGTCAACCGCAAACTCACTGACCGCTATCGCTCATGGTGCAAGACAGGTTGAGTGCACTATAAACGGTATCGGGGAGAGGGCGGGTAATGCCGCTCTTGAGGAAATCGTAATGGCCATAAAGGTCAGAAAAGATATCTTTAAGGTTTCCACAAATGTGGACGCAAAAGAACTGATGCGTACCAGTAAACTCGTACGGGATGTGTGCAGTATGCCCGTTCAGCCTAATAAGGCCATTGTGGGAAGTAATGCCTTTGCACACTCATCTGGTATTCATCAAGATGGTGTCCTTAAGGCCAAAAAAACCTATGAAATCATGACCCCTCAGTCTGTCGGGCTCAAAGATAACAAAATGAATCTTACCGGACGCTCCGGCAGCCATATGGTCAAATCAAGGCTACTCAGCCTGGGCTACAGTGAAGCTGATGTGGATATGCCTAAGTTTTATGATAAGTTCAAGGCGCTCGCTGATAAAAAGGGCACAGTTTACGATGATGATCTGATTACGTTGATGGAATCAAGAAGCAGTGCTGATCTTGAAGATAAATATATACTTGAATATATCAATGTATCCAGCGGAAAGGGTACTGTCCCTACTGCAACCGTCAAACTCAGAATCAATGGCAAGCTTTTGCAGGAAGCGGCCTGTGGAGATGGTGCAGTTGATGCTGCCACCAAGGCTATTGACCGAATTGTGGGGTTTGATATAAAAATCGACAACTTTCAGATTGAAGCAGTCACTGAGGGAAGGGAAGCTTTGGGTAAAGTAACCATAACGGTCAAAGCCCCTGAAGGTTTCTTTGTGGGAAAAGCAAACAGTACCGACATCGTAGAGGCTTCAGCAATGGCCTACATGGATGCGGTGAATAAAATTGCAAGAATAAAAATGTTCAAAAAAAATCCCAAAACTAAAAAGTTGCAGGAACATCTCTAAGAAAAACAAGTCATAAACCAATTATTCCTACTTTCAAAAGGATGTTGTAATGAAAACGTATAATATTGCTCTCATGCCGGGGGATGGAACAGGACCTGAGGTTCTCAGGGAAGGTGTTAAAGTTCTGGATGCTGCTTGTGCTAAACATGATATCAAGTTGAACTATACCGAATATGATTTCGGTGGCGAAAGATATAAAAAAACAGGGGAAACCCTTTCGGACTCCGGAATCGAGGAGTTAAGCAAACATGATTCAATTTTCCTTGGTGCAATCGGACATCCGGATGTAAAGCCCGGCGTTCTTGAACTTGGAATTTTACTTAAACTGAGATTCGCACTCGATCAGTACATTAACTTAAGACCTGTCAAACTTTACCCCAATGTGGAAACTCCACTGAAAGATAAGGGACCTGAACATATTGATTTCGTAGTGGTGCGTGAAAACTCAGGCGGTATCTATACCGGCATGGGTGGGGTTACAATGAAAGGTACTCAGAATGAGATCGCCACTCAGCTGATGTGTTACTCAAGGCCCGTGGTTGAGAGATGTATACGCTATGCCTACGATCTTACACGTAAACGTAACAAGAAAAAGCTCCTGACCCTGGTTCATAAATGTAATGTCCTTACAGATGTTGGTGATCTGTGGGTTAGAACTCATCAGGAAGTAGGGGAAAAGGATTTTCAGGATATCAAACAGGATTACAACCATGTTGATGCATGCACTATGTGGATGGTGAAAAGCCCTGAGTTCTACGATGTAATTGTAACATCAAATCTTTTCGGTGACATTATTACCGATCTTGGTGCGATGATACAGGGTGGGATGGGTATCGCTGCTGGTGGTAACATAAATCCTGAAGGTGTTTCGATGTTTGAGCCTATCGGTGGCAGTGCTCCTAAATACACCGGACAGAATATCATTAACCCACTTGCTGCTATTTGCGCCGGTGCAATGATGCTTGAGACTCTTGGAGAAGCGGATGCTGCTGCTGATATAGATAAAGCCGTAACTGCAGCTCTTGAAACCGGGAAGATTAAGAGTCTCTCTGCTGGTCGTATGGGAATGAGTACGTCTGAAACCGGTGATTTTGTCGCTTCACTTCTTTAATACCGATGTGTGAAACAAGCAAAATTTGTTATTAATCAAAACTTAAGCTGAACACTTATATGCGTCTGTCTTAAATCCGGACATTAAGTGTTCAGCATACAGGCAGAAAGATATGAATGATAATAAAAATCGAAAAATAGATCTATATGACACTACCCTGAGGGATGGAAATCAGGCACTTGGTATAAGTCTTTCACTAAATGACAAGCTTGATATTGCGGTGAAACTTAATGAGCTGGGTGTGAAATACATTGAGGGCGGCTGGCCAAACCCCACAAACACTATCGATACCGAATTTTATTCTCATGCTTCAAAGCTTAATCTTACTGCCAAAATTGCTGCTTTTGGAAGTACCCGAAGACCAGGCAATGAGGTTAGCAAAGATCCTTTCATGGAAATGCTTGTATCGACTAAAGCTCCCGTTGCCACTATCTTTGGTAAATCATGGGATCTTCATGTGACACAGGTCATAAATACTACGCTTGAAGAAAATCTGGCGATGATTTACGATTCGGTACATTTCCTCAAAAAGCATATGGATGAAGTGATCTATGATGCGGAGCATTTCTTTGACGGGTACAAAAATAATCCCCGGCATGCTCTTGATACCCTTAAGGCCGCTGAGGATGGCGGGGCGGACTGCATTGTGTTGTGTGATACAAACGGTGGACTTCTCCCTGATGAATTTATCTCTATTTTTAAAGAGATCAAATCCAAAATCAACACCAAAATCGGAATCCATATGCACAATGATTCAGGGTGTGCCGAAGCGATGTCGTGCCTGGGTGTAATCGAGGGGGCTGATCATGTACAGGGTACTATTAACGGACTTGGCGAAAGGTGTGGAAATGCAAATCTCTGCACAATCATTCCCAGTCTGCAGCTTAAAAGAGGGTTTGATCTGATCTCTGCGGATCAGCTTAAAAATCTTACATCCATTTCTGTCTATGTTGCAGAAGTGGCAAATGTTACACCCGACATCCGTAAACCTTATGTTGGTGAAGCCGCTTTTTCTCATAAGGCAGGGGCTCATGCCGATGGCGTGAGAAAGGTAAGGCACTCCTTTGAACATATATCACCCGAAATTGTTGGCAATAACAGATATTTCGTAGTATCTGATCAGGCCGGGTCAAGTACTATACTTGAGAAACTGGAGTTTATCAAGCCTGGTTTGGACAAAAAGGATCCCGACGTAAAAAAACTGCTGCTTAAAATCAAGGAACTGGAGAGCGATGGGTATCAGTTTGAGGCTGCAGAAGGTTCTTTTGAGCTTATTGCAAGAGAGATCCTTGGGCAGTTCAAGGAACCTTTTCTGGTGAAAGGTTTCAGGGTGATCGAAGAGAAAAACGAGAATGGGCAGGTTTATTCCGAGGCTACCATAAAGGTACAGGAAGAGGATGTTTTTGAGCATACCGCAGCTGAGGGTGACGGGCCTGTGAATGCGTTGGATAACGCACTCAGAAAGGCTCTCATTAAATTTTATCCATCTCTCTCTGAAGTTAAACTTGAAGATTTCAAGGTGAGGGTTCTCGATGGACGGGATGGGACTGAGGCAAAGGTTCGGGTATTGATCGAGTCCACCGATATCTACGACAGATGGGGTACTGTGGGTGTCTCAACCAATATTATTGAAGCAGCATGGTTTGCTCTTATTGACAGTTTGAAATATAAGCTAATGAAGGATACTCTTAAAAACAGAGAAGACAAAACCCAGAACATCTCAACGGCTGCTCGTTAATTGGGATCGTTTTGAGTGTTAATGATAATTTTTCGGCTTTACAGGATTCTATATGAAAAAAGATATCGATTGGCGTAATCTGGGCTTTCAGTACATGCAGACCGATTGCTATGTGACTGCAACTTATTCTGAAGGGTCCTGGAGTGAACTTAAGGTTTGTAACGAACCAAATATGAGTATCCATATTGCAGCAACATGTCTGCACTACGGGCAGTCTTGTTTTGAAGGCCTCAAAGCGTTCAGTCGTCAGGATGGCTCGATTGCATTATTCAGACCGGAGGAAAACGCGGCGCGTCTGATAAATTCTGCAAAGCGAATCGCCATGGTGGCACCTCCTAAAGAACTCTTTGTACAGGCTGTAAAAAAGGTTGTGGAACTCAATAAAGACTGGGTGCCTCCATATGGAACCGGTGCATCATTTTATCTGCGGCCAATTTTGATCGGTACAGACCCTAAAGTAGGGTTACAACCTTCACAAAGCTATATGTTTATCGTCATGGGTATGCCGGTTGGACCGTTTTATAAGAATGGGTTTTTCCCTGTCAGTGCCTGTGTTCAGGATGAATATGACAGAGCTGCTCCAAAAGGAGTAGGCAATGTAAAGGTTGCGGGTAATTATGCTGCCGGAATGTTAGGTGATATAGAAAGCAAGGCCGGGGGGTATTCAATAACCCTTTATCTTGATTCCGCAACTCATCAGTATGTGGAAGAATTTGGAACATCTAACCTGATTGCAATCAAGCAGGGTAAAAAGTTTGTGACACCGCAATCAGAATCAATTCTACCGTCCATCACAAACAGAAGTGTTCAGATAATAGCAAAAGATTTTGGACTCGATGTCGAATACAGACCTATACCTTTTGATGAATTGTCACAATTCACAGAGGTCGGGGCCTGTGGTACGGCTGCTGTGATCACTCCTGTCTACTCGATCACCAAGGGTGAAAAAGTGTTTACTTTTGGGCGGGAGGACAAGGCCGGTGAAACTTTGGAAAAACTCTACAGGGAAATGCAGGGTATTCAGTTCGGTGAAATAGAAGATCGTCACGGATGGATGAAACCGGTTTCCTGAAAAGCTTAGGGGCTTATAATGATACCAGGTTAGATAGCCTGGTATCATCCCGCAAGTCCCTTAAAGGTGTCCCCGATTTTCATACTCCTCAAATCCATTGAGATACCGAAGATAAGTTACCCATTTCATGGGACTTTTATCCTTTAGAACAACTCTGATCTCATTGTCACCATTGTCAAATTGAAAAATATTTTTCCTCTGCACGACGAAATTTGCAGTTGAAGAAACCGGCCAACGAAGTTCAAGCTCGTCTGATTTAAAGGACATGATTTCTCTTGTGAGAGTTAGTGTTCCATCTTGAGCCAGTGTTGAGTAGGTTTGACGGTTGTTTTCGGCGCGCTGGATTTCAACATTAGTACTGAATGTGAGAATATTATCGTTTGCTGAGGCATTTTTAATTCTGTTCTTTACATCCTGTTTTTGATATCCGGCCCAGTCATGAAGATCAAATTCGGGAGCAGGGGATGAGCGTGTATAGAACCTGCAGTGAGCGTCTATATCGTACTTCTGATTGCAGTTTGTACACTCAATTGTGTTGTTCTTTGCTTTGAGGCTATCTTCTTTGTTGCACTCCCTGCAAACCCAGAGAAAATTTTCCAACCCTTCAGCCATATTTTTCCCTTTAAAAGGTATCTTGAGGTTTGAGGGGTCCTTGATATCGTTCTGGTAAATGGAGCTTTTTATCTTTTCGAGGAGTTGAGGCTCTGATAACTGCTCGATTTCTTCCCTGCTAAGAGTTTTGAATGATATTGCGACTTTCCCTTTTCTCTGTGTTTTTGCCCACCATGGTTTTGAGAGGAAATTTCCCTGAAAACGGACAAACATTATGGGACATTTTGCTCTTTTGGCAATTTTTTCAATTCCGCTGTAAATGGGTTGTGTTTCACCGTCCCATGTTGTTTGGCCTTCAGGGAAAATACATACAGCTTTTCCCGATTTTAAGCAGCTGAGAGTGGTTTTCATGGCCTTGAAATCAGAGGCACCTTTTTTTTTGGGAATGGTACCTACGATTTTCAAATATAGACTTGTAAATTTACTGGCCCTGAAAGCATCATCGTTTATCATAAAAAGAAACGGAGTGAAACTGTAGAAACCTGCCATCCAGGGGTCAAAGAAGGTGCCGTGGTTTGCAATTACCAGAAAAGGAGGTTTTGGTATAGGATCGCAGGGTTTTTTGCGTGAGAAATGGTAGTTTCCTTTGATATGGCACAGGATAAATATTTTTGAGATAACTGTCCAGACAAACCATCTCAATGCTGCTTTAATGATGTTCATAGATAACCGTTAGGACCTGGGTGAAATGGAATTTTAAACATTAAATTTGAAAAACATTATGTCTCCGTCTTTTACAACATAGTCCCTTCCCTCGGAGCGTATTTTACCGGCAGCTCTGATTGCTACCTCAGACTTGTGTGTCTCCAGATCCTCTAATGTGTATACATCAGCACGGATAAACCCTTTTTCAAAATCGCTGTGAATAACACCTGCGGCCTGAGGGGCAGTGGAGCCTTTTCTGATGGTCCAGGCTTTGTTTTCCTTTTCCCCTGCGGTAAAAAAGGTTTCAAGGCCAAGAAGTCTATAAATTGCCTTTGACAGTGAATTCAGCCCTGGTTCGGACAGATCCATGCTCTCAAGGAATTCTGTTCGATCCTCTGCTTCAAGCTGAGCGATTTCAGATTCCACTTTTCCGCTTATCTTTATGCACTGGGCGTTTTCTTTTGCAGCATGTTCCATTACAGCCTTTACAGCATCATTGTCTTCATGCAGTTCGTTTTCATCCACATTTGCCACATATAGTACCGGCTTTGAACTAAGAAGGTGCATCTGTGAGACGATTTGCATTTCATCCTCATTGAGCACCTTGCGCACAGGGACCCCCTCAGAGAGACTCTTCAGTACGGTTTCGTAAACAGGGATGCTGGCTTTCATATCCTTATCACCACCTTTGGCGATTTTTGCAGCCCTGTTCAGGCCCCGTTCTGCAGTTTCAAGATCTTTAAGCATCAGCTCTGTTTCAATAGTGGCAATATCCCTCAGTGGGTCAACGGATCCATCCACATGCACAACATCGCTGTTTTCAAAGCATCTTACAACGTGCACCACCGCATCAACATCTTTTATGTGACCCAAAAACTGGTTTCCAAGCCCCTCACCCTGTGATGCTCCTCTTACCAGACCGGCTATGTCAGTGAGTTCCAGAAAAGCCGGAACAACTTTCTGAGTTGGGATAAGTGAAGTGATGCGAATTAAGCGTTCGTCCGGTACTGCTACAACGCCCTGATTTGGATCGATTGTGCAGAATGGGTAGTTTTGTGCCTGTGCCTTACCGCTGCACAGAGCGTTGAAAATCGTGGATTTACCTACATTGGGCAGACCTATTATTCCTGCTGCGAGTCCCATTGTTTTCTGATTCCTAAGTTTATAGTTTTAGAAAAATTTTAAGATACCTGGAAAAAAATATAAGGGGTAAAAATAGCTTATGTCGGCATTTGATTCATACTGTGATCGGCAAGTTTTTTGCATTATTCATTATTTTCAAAGATAGTTTATACCAGAGCTTTTTTAGTGAGGGCAAATGCGCCCTTTTTATATAGATCGGAGGAACGCATGTACTCCCCCAAAAAGACAACAGTAAACAACATTCTCCATATACTTAAAAATGTAACCATCTTTTCAGGCCTCTCAGAACAGGACATCTGTTCAATCTATGAAAACAGCGAAATACTGGAGGCCGAAATCGGCGATATCCTTCTCAAGGAGGGAACCCCGGCAACAGAGATCTTTATCATCCTGAGTGGCCGTGTAACCATTATGCTCAATATAAACGAAACACCACTGGAAATGGGTGACTTTGGTTCCGGCAATTGTATAGGAGAAGCTTCTGTTATTGGAATTCAAAACCACAGTGCTACAGCTGTTGCAATGGAAACTACCACACTGCTTATCTTAAGCCGAAGACTTCTGATGCAGTTATTCGAGTCAAACAAGGAATTATTTTCTCACCTTATATTAAATATCGCCAGAGAAATTGCAAGAAGATTGCACCACACGGATGAAATCCTCCTGCACTATGGAAGAAAAATCGGCCAGGTGTGAAACTACTCCTGGCAACAAAACTGGCCTTTCACCGCCGGATAAGGGATAACTGTACCTTCAGACCTTACTGCCCGAAATCTCCCTGTCTTCCGAAATTTTCTCCTTGAGAAATCCTCTTAAATCACACAGTAACTCTTCCATGTTCTGATACCGCGACCATCGCTCATTCATGCATTTGTTTATTATTTTCTGAAGTAATTCATAACCCTGGGGCGGTGTGCGTTCACGGGGTTTCTCATAGGCCAGTTTTTCAAGGAAATTACTTGAATGTTCATCAAGATTTTTGGGGTGTACGCGGTGTAAAAGCTCATAGCAGATAATTCCAAAAGAATAGATATCTGTACGCTTGTCCATGTTTTTGGGGTTGAGAATCTGCTCCGGTGACATATAAAACTGTGAGCCTATAATCACCGCATCATACTTGTCCGTATAGGATTTCATCCACCGTACTGTACCGAAATCACCGATTCTTACGTCTAAACCACACGATTTTCCATCACAGTCCCTGCATACAGAGCGGGGTGATTTTCCCTTTGAGAAAAGAATGTTTTCCGGTTTGATATCTCTGTGAAAAATCCCTTCCTTATGTACATTGCTGAGCTTTTCAGCAATTTTTATCATCAGCTGTATTTTACATCGGGGTGTGTCGGGAGACTCATGGCTATCTTTGATGTAGTTTCGAAGCGTCATGTCCATGCGCTCCATAAGTATGAAACGAAATTCATGTTTGCTGTCAAATTCCCCATGATCGTATACTGGAACAACACTGTTGGCAATGTTGTCAGAAACATTCTTTGAAAGATCCCACTGTACGTAAGATTCGTTCTTGAAACGCTTCTTTACCTCCTTGACCCGCATCTCCTCCTCTGTTGGATTGTATTGCTTGCCCTTGCGTATCTGAAGCAGGTCCTCTCTGAGGATCTTGATCGCAAAATCCTGCACCCCATCGTAATCGCTTGTTGCAGAATATACCTCCGCAAATCCTCCCGATCCCATGTGGCGTCCTATGAAAATTGGTGGCTTGTGCTGTTGGAAAACTTTTTTTAATATTTTATGCCTTCTCTTTATACTACCCGTTTCATTGGGAAGGATATATGAATCAACTCTCAGTTTTTTGGGAATCACATACCCGATTTTTGAAACTATGGAATCGAGAGATTGGCGATTTTTACCCGAATTTCTAAACAAAAACATCTATACTCCTCTTGTTTTCCCCAATTTTTTCCGATTACTGGATTCCAGTGAATAATCTTGTTACCTGAATCGGTTGTAGGTTAACGAGATTATGCTGGTTTTGTGATCAAATTCCAAGCAGTTCAGAACCATTTTTATAGAGTATCTTTTCAATATCGTATGAAGACATGCTGCTGGATTGGATCCATTCCACAGCTTCCTTTTGATCATACCATGGAGTGTCGCTCCCGAAAAGTATCCTTTCTGTGCCATGCTTTCTGCACAGACGTACAAAATCCTCCCGATTCATATATTCGTTAACTGCCGATGTATCAAACCATATCTCCTCACCACTGAGCTCAGTTTCAACCTTTTCCCACAGTTTCCATCCTCCCATATGGGCAGCAATCATCTTAAGGCGTGGAAAATCGCGGTGTACCCTTTTCACAGCTCCCGGAAGAGCGTGGTCACAGGTAAACGGGCCGGGATCTTTCCCGGTGTGAAAAACAACAATCAACCCCGCATTTGCCAGCTGTTCATAAATTGGGTACATGGATCTGTCATCAATATGGAAATACTGATATTCCGGATGAAGCTTAATCCCTCTGATACCATTGGAGCGGAGGTATTCTATCTCCTTTTCAGAATCCTGCATAAGTGGGTGAAGTGATCCGAAGGGAATAATCAATTGGTCTGCTTTAGCCTCTGCGACCTGTTGATTTATCGCCCGTACGTGTGAAGGCTTAGTCGCCACCTGAAGGGTAACAGAGAGGTCTATGCGGGCTCTTTTCATTGAGTCATGAAGTCCCCTTAGTGTGCCGTCTGTTCGGTTTTTGGCGCCGGGTGAGGTTTGAACGATATGATCAATTGCCTTTGGGGCCAGATCATCGGGAAAAAAATGGGTGTGAAAGTCTATTATTTGCATTTATTCCTGTTACTCCCAAAATTGTCACCTTTAAAATAGTTAATTTTTTTTCTCAGGTTAGAATCTTCTGCAACAATTATAAGAGCATGTCTTCACCAATACGGGGATTTGTTCAGGTGATGTGTCATGGTGCTAAAACTTCTCTGATTAAAATCAGGAAATCCGAAGAGGTAAATTTTACCATCGCGTCTGAATAAGTTAGTATATTTTTACATTGCTGATTTAGCTGGGCGGACTCTACACAGGAGAATAAAATGAAAAAGGTTTTAAAGGTATTGTTGATTCTTGTTGTGCTGTTTGCATTATTGTTCACTGCCGGGGCTGTGACTCTGTATGTGATGTTTCCCCCTGAGCAGGTGAAACAACTTGCGGTTACTCATCTGGAATATGCGCTTGGAAGAGAAATAGAGGTGGGATCGGTATCTTTTCGCTTTTTCCCTGCTCTGGGTGTTTCGCTTTCTGATGTGGAAGTGTCTGAAACCAAGAGGGAGTCATTTGGTTCAGAACGCCCGTTTATAAGTTTCGACAGGTTTTTAATCTCGATTTCTGTGCGTTCAATATTCAAAGGATACCCGGAAGTAACCTCCGTGGTGCTTCAGAACCCGGAAATCACTATTGAAGTTGATGAGGATGGGGCTTTCAACTATGATGATCTGAAAATTCTTCAGGCTGCTGGAGATAGTGATGTCTCAGACAGGGAACAGGCGGTCATGGCTTTACCGGTACCGATAACTCTAAGGAGTCTGAGAATCCGTGACGGAATGATAAGGTATATCGATCAGAAAGAGCAGAGTATTGTTACCATTGGGAAATTGGAGAAAAACCTCGGTTTGGCAATAAATAAGAGTCTCAGTGAGGTTAACAGTTCCGGCTCACTTATTCTGGATCGGATATCTGTTGAGACTAAGGAGGTCTCTACTCCGCTGTCAGATTTGTCGTTCACTTTTGATCATGACCTCTCAGTTGATCTTCTGCAGGGGGCTGTAAAGATCAATAAGGCTGAGATCTCGCTTCAGAAACTGCAGTTTGACATAACTGGAACAATTACGGAATTTTTTGACACACCGGTTTTGGATCTGGTGGTAAACTCTTCGCCTTTTGATATAGAAGATATCATTTCTGAGATCCCCGCAGAATTGTTTCCCGAAAAAGAAAAACTCACAGCTTCGGGCACAGCAAAGCTGGATCTGGTGATTAGTGGAATTCTGGAGGATGAATCGCTTCCTATAAAGGGGACGCTCGTATTCAGTGACGGAAGGATCGGCTACACTGATCTCCCTCAGGATGTAAGCGGCATAAACAGTATTATTGAGTTCACCGATAACAGTCTCGATCTGAAGGAAACATCTTTCAATTTTGGCAGCAGCCCGATTGAGCTTGGTGCAAAGGTCCAGAATTTTGAACAACCCTTTATTGACGGTTTCTTAAGGGGTGTAATAAATTTATCGGATGTACAGGAGATGATAGAAGTGCCACCGGGAGCCTCGGTCTCCGGAAGAGTGAATGCTGATATCAGGGCAAAAGGGGAAGCTGATCCGCAGGACCCCTCAAAGCTTGACCTGGGAGGTAAGGTTGAACTGGATAACCTGGTGATAAGCTGGCCTCCACTGGCAAAACCCGCTGAAATCCAGGGAGTCTTCACTCTGTCATCAAGAGCGATTGGTGAGAAAATGACCGTTAATATCGGTCAGTCCTCATTGAGCATGGAAGCTACCATTACAGACTATCTTTCTCTTCTGATCCCTGAAAAGGAAAAAGAGCTCCCAAGGCCAAAAATCGATTTTGCACTTACATCACCTCTACTCAACATCGATGAGATTCTTATAGAGGAGAAGGGGGATCCCTCACAACAATCAGGAAATGAAACAGCTCCGTTTATTGCACCACTGCCAGGTGTGGATATGCAAGGGACCGTAAGGGCGCGAAAAGTTGTTTTTAATGGTCTTGATATGGACAACCTTAATGTGGGGGTAGATGTAAGAAACGATGTGGCTGATGTAAATATCACGACTTTGTTTTCTGGTGGAAGAATAAATAATGTGCTGAATGCGGATCTGCGTAATGTGGAGAATGTTTCTTTTAACAACAGACTTGATGTAAGCGGGGTGGAAGTAAATCAGCTATTTTCAGGCTTCGGCGATTTTATCCCTCCCACAACCGCACTAAACCGCGAATTGCGTAATCTTCAAAACAGTCTCTTCGGGAAAATAAACATTAGCAGCAGACTCTCCGGCAGAGGCGCGAATCCCGATGAAATTGTTGAAAGCCTCAACGGTAATATCAATTTTGAGCTGAGCAATGGTTACATCTCCAATGCACTTATTCTTGATCGTGTGGCCGATATAGTGAAAAATTTCATAGAAATCGAAAATCTCACATTCAGACAGTTCAATGCTCAGATGCAGGTAAGCAAGGGAAATCTTATAATAGATGACATGAATATTCTATCAACAGCAGGGGACTGGCGGGCCAGTGGAAGAGTAGGTTTCAATAACCAACTGGATCTTAACATTTCCAACAGACTGCCCTCTGGAATAAGTCAGTCGATTCTTTCCGTGCAGAGCAGGGGCAGAGATGCTCTGAGTGGTCTTTTGTCAGGCACCGCTCTTGACGGTGCCTCAGGTCTCCTTGATGAGGTGGGGATACCTTCAGACCGTGATGGAAGGGTCACTTTGCTATTGAATGTGGGAGGTACTCTCGATGATCCAGGTGTTACCTTTACCGGTTTTGCTCCCGGTGAGGCATCAAGAGCTCCTGCACGGCGTTCGGTTCAGGAGAGTGTAACAGAGCGGGTGCAGGAGAATGTTGAGCAGCACAGAGAGCAGATCGAATCCAGGGTCAGGGAGGAGAGAAACAGAATAGAGGAACAGATAGAAGAGAGGGTGCGGGATAAAAGCTCTGATTTAGAAGAGCAGAGAAGAGAAGTTGAGGGAGAGGTCAGGCGAGGTCTCGATAGATTAAAAAGGAGATTCTGATACAGTTTCCACAACTGAGATACAGAATCTCAGGCTGATATTTCTGATCTTTAATTATATTGGTTAGAATTGATAAGACCAGAACAATGAAAGGGATGTAAAATGGATACAGCGCTTTTTAAAGGACTTGTTGAAAAAAACAGCATGTTACTTGAAAATCTCAGAAAAAAGAGAGTTTTCATTATTGCCGGGATCAATTGCGGAGGTTTGCTTTGCGATCTTTCCATTGCGGATAAGAGTGCTGAAGCATTGGGTGATGTTTCGGAAGAAAGTTTCCAGAAACTAATCGGTTCTGATTTCATCAACAATTATGAAAATGCAGTACTGATAGATTTCAGTAAGACCTTATCACTTTATGATAGTTCAGATTTGCCTGAAGAGGAGCGTATCAATACCGCCTTTACTATGTCCCGTGTTAATTTTATGGGTACCGATGGTATCAGAGGTAAAGTGGTGCTCCAGACCAAAGATAATTTTATTGCAGATCTTTTGAACGACAATGCCTTTACACCTGATCTTGTGGAGGCTTGCTCATACTCCTTCGCACAGATTCTGCTGGAAAACGGCATCGTAAAAGCAGGAGACACAATCATAACTGGCAACGATGGCAGAGACAGTGCCTATGAGTGGAAACTAAATACAGCCATGCGCGATGGGTTCTGTAAAGCTTCTCTCAATGTGCTTGATCTGGGAACTGTGCCTACTGCAATGGTACCCTATAACATGCTCAAAAAACAGTATCGCGGTGGAGCTATGCTTACCGCAAGCCACAATCCCTCCAATCAAAACGGGATCAAATTTTTCCTCGATGGTAAAAAGCTCCTCCCTGAAGGCAATGCCGGAGATTTTGTCCTCTCGGCACTAATGTACAACTACTGCCTTCTTGAGTCTCTTCCTGAGAAAAGCGGTTCAGTCGAATCTGCAGAGAATGTGCTCCAACAGGGTACTGATTTCTGTATCTCTGTATTACCGGATAATTCTGCTGAGGTGCTTAAGGATACTCATGTGGTTCTCGATACTGCAAACGGTGCGTTTTCTCAGATCGGTATCAAGGTTTTCGATACTTTGGGCCTTACCTACAGCAGTGTAAATGAGGAACCGAAAGGGTCCAACATAAACAGAGATTGTGGAGTGGTGGATATCGAAGGTGTGGAATACTTTGATTCAAAGGAATATGATTCCTGTATGCCTTCTGTGAAGGAGGTCTTCAATAAGGGGCGTACTCTTGAGAAGGGGAATGTGTTTGGAATCGCTCTTGACGGAGATGGGGACAGGGGATTTCTTCTCTACTACGACAAAGAACTCGACAGGGTAAATGTGATAGACGGTGATAAATGCGGCTATATTCTTTCTGAATACCTTATAAAAAAGCATAAATTAAATCCTTCAGAGTATTATTTCGTATCCACCATTGAATCTGATCTTATGACCTCTTCAAGTGCCGCTGCTCAATTGGGGTTGAAGACAAGTATTGTAAGCGTAGGGGATAAGTACATATGTAATTTTTCTGAAGGAAAACTGCTTTGTGGTTTGGAAACTTCAGGGCACCTTATTTTTCCCATACCGGTACAGGATAGTGAGGGTGAAGAAAAAATTCTCCTTTCCGGAATAGGCTTATTGACCGGGTTGATGTCTTTGATTGCGGTGAAAGAACTTGATTTGCCAGGGGAGCGCATTGTTGAGCCTTTTGAACCCGGAGTATCAAAAACTTCATACGTGTATTTTGTAGACAAATCAAAATTCTACAAAAACAGCGAAATATGGAATAAATGTAAAGAGCAGATTGTTTCCGAAATAGAAGAATTAAAAGAGCTTGGGAAACTGGACTCTGAACTGGGTATTCGATTTGAGGATAAGGAAGATCCTAACGTGTTATACGCAAGCCTTGTTGATGGCCAGGGTGTTCAGGGATGTATTTTTCTGCGCAACTCAGGAACAGAGGATAAAAGTGCGGTCTATGTAAAAGGTACTTCTAAGTTAAAAGAACCATTGTTCCTTATCGGAAAAAAATTACAACTCAGTCAGACTGCTGTTATGAAAAACAAAAACAGGATCGAGTATTTTTATGAGAATTTCATTATTGAAACACTTAAAAACAAAAGATCTGTATCTGTACAGGATATCCTAACTGCTCTGAATACCGAAAGCGGAAAAGAGATAAGTGAAAGTGATCTTTATGGAGTTATTCACGGACTTAAAAAAGAGGAACGGCTAAACATGGAGGAATCTACTATAAGCTTGCTTTGATGCGTTGTTTTGATTTTTGAACCCCCACTGTCACAATTGTAATGAGAGTGGGGGTTGTTTTCTTTGTAAATTAGTTGATTTCCCTCAGAATAACCTCTTCTGAATAATCATCACCACTTTCTGTTTCTGTTTCTGTTTGAATGATTTCATCTTCGGTTGTTTTTCCCGGGACAGAACAGTCCTCTGTTTCCGGAGTGACCCTGTGGAGATAGTTTTCGTATTGCGAGTAGAAACCATTTGGAGCCTTTATGCCGCCTTTGTGCAAAAGGCCCATAGTGAGAAATTTGTGAAGAGATTTACCGTCTCTTGATCCGGTATAATGCTGGTTTGTTTCGCCTATGCATGCGACGGTTAGATCCCGTATTTCGGTAGGGCCGCTGCCTCTTATCTTTGACATGTCAACCCGTATCACAGCATTCCACAACCCGTAATTGGTTCGCTCCTGACTTGAGGGTTCGACATTGAATGGTCTGAAAATCCGGTCAGTTGTTCCACTTTTGGCAAAATTGGAAATAGGTTCATTGATGTAGTAGGCATCTTGATGGAAATGAGCATAGCTGTAGACCGGATCATTGAAATCTGGTGTGTATGCGATGTCGTAATCTGTCAGACCGTCCCATCTGTGTGAGACCAGTCTTTTGTGCAACCCAAGCAGGGTTGGGCGAATGTTGTTGATATCAGAGAACGGACGGTAGCGCCTGATAGTATCCCTGACTGCAACGGGGTTATTGTTAAGTTCAATAGATTTGATTACAAGTGAGGGGCGCTGGGCAGGTTTTTCGATTATCTCATTATTGTAAAGAACATTGAACAGATGCATCTGTTCGTAAAGTGACATTTCGAGTGTACCAAGAGCAACAGAATACAGACTGTCAGATACAACCATTCTGCTGTTGCCGGATCTTATGGTGTCAACCTCTGCACCCACTATTCTCGAAAGTTCTCTGTAGACCCTTACGCCGGTAACGTAATTGAGTTTCAGCTCATCTCTGAGCTTTGAGTATGCCCCGATTCTGTACAGTAAATTGACCAGAGGAAAGGCATCCGGTGCGATTTCTCCCTGCTTGAAAAGCTGCTGGTTGAGTCTGTAAATAGTTTCCACACCAAGGATGTTATTTGAAGTGTTGAGATGGTCAAAAACGTACTGGCAACCTTCCAGGGACCTGCTGTAGTTGTGAACCGGATAGCCTCTGCCTCTGACCGAAGTTTCTTCGAAAATCACTCCTACGGGTGTTCCGCCCCTGTAGTTTATCTCTCTTCGCCAGGGGACATCTTCGGTAACCGGTTTGGCATCTGTCCATTTACTGTATGGTTTGAACACCCCAAGGTCATAGTTGAGTGCATTAATAATGGGCTTTGCAAGAGCTGATCCATTAGGTGTTCTGTTTCTTAACAGCCCGGTAAGACGTGAACCCAGCTTGTCTCTTGAATAATAGGCAAGCAGTTCCCCTGTTCGGGAATCCATTATGGAATAGGCATAATATTGACCGTCAACATGACCGGGTCTGCGCTGATAATTAAAAACACTTCTTCGGTATTCGTTTTTCCCAAGATTTCTGTAACGGATATTCTGCAAAAGAGTATCACCGGGCTGGAGAGTGGTAATATAGCTTGATCCCGGTTCAGAAAAATCAGTTGGCTCTGTTATGATACTCTGTTTTCTGATTGTATCCTGTGGTTTTGAGTCAAGGGTGATATTTTCACCGTAACTTCCGATTCTTATCTCGGTAGTGATAATCGTGTCCTGACCGTAACCTCTGTTATCCACAAGCTCTTCGAGCTTTCTTTGAAGCGGCAGATCAATTGTAAGCTGGATGTTGAGATTGCCTTTGCGCCGGACAAGTGAATTTGGGTTGATAAGATCCATTTCCCGCAACTGCTGCTCTGTGGATCCCTCGCGTCTGAGAGTCTGAAGCCAAAATTCATTGGCCAGGTCCACAAGCGGCCCGTGCTCAGCGGTAACCCGGTTAGGCCTCGAAAATGTAAGGTTCTCAATCTCACTGAGCACTTCCTCCTGTTTCTCTTCATCCCATCCAAGCGCAGCGGCAATCCTTGGCATATCGATTCTGCATTGGGAGACAATTCTTGAATTTACATTTCTGCCCCATTTTACCATCCTTGCCAGATAGACACATTCTGCATCTGTTAGCTCATGGAGTTCCTTGTTGAGAAGTCCCCTGGCTATATCTTTAAACCCAATGAGTCCATAGTCGCTTGTTACACAATGGTTCATGTATACCTCAAGAATCTCATCGGCAGAATAGAGTTTTCTCATTGCCACTGCAAGTCTGAGCTCACGGACTTTTCTGTCTACGTTGGTGCTGACCTGACGTTGTCCGGCCTCATCCAGTCTGGAGATGAAGAGTTTTGCCACCTGTTGGGTTATGGTGGATGTGCCCCTTGGGGTCGCTCTGCGGAAGGAGAATATCGAGCGCTGAATTGCCATCAGGCCTGCTCTGACAAAACTGTCATATTCAATACCCAGATCATTTGTATAGAAATTCTGATCTTCGGCAGCAACCAGTGCTTTTATTAGTGTGGGAGGAAACTCTTCGATTCTGGCTCTTTGGTGATTGGTCTTTATACTTGCAATTGATTGACCATTACGATCGCTGATCTGTATGGTGTTGGAGTATTCCCTGATCTCACTGAGGAGTTTAACCACAGACAGTGAGGGATAATCCGCCAGTGTTATCCCGTCCACGACCTTGACCTGATCCATTTCGTCGTGCTCCCCCTCGGTGATACGACGTGCCTCAAGTTCCATCGCCTTTTCGGCTAAAACATCCTGCCACCCGGCTCCATACTCCTTTGAAAGCAACCCTCTCTCTTCCAGGTTTACAAGTTTTTCACCCCAGTGTTCAAAGTATCTGTTGAAGGCGTAGCGGCCTGCAAAATAGGCAACAACAGAACCTAAAACAGCAGTAAGCAGCAGTATTGAACAAATAATCAGAAGTTTTCCAAATAATGAGCGTTTCTTTTTTACCTTTTCAGTCATGGGAAAGTCATTACTCCGATATGAATTGAGGGTTAGGAGAAACTGATATGTTTTCTATTTCGTTCAGTTTCTCTGCTTTATTGCGGATTCAGTGCGGTGCCCATCTCCGGCTTTGCCTGTTCCGTTTCGATTACACTAAAAGAGCTGAACACTGCATTCACCTCTATTGCCCTGAAAGGTTTTTTGGGATTGAAGGATCTGTTGGTATAGGTATAATCACCAAAGCTGATTGAATTGCCATCAGGCAGTGATGTCGATGAAAACGCTGCAGAGATTTTCACTTTCGTGGGTATGACACTTGAGATCTTCAGGGTTGTAGATCCAAACACTGTGTTGACCTCGATTTTTTCCCCCTGTTCAGGCATTTTCCTGTCCGCTTCGAGTCGTACACTACTGAAAATTATGTTGTACTCATTTCCGGTAGCTGCTATTGTTCTGCTGTCAAAAAGTGTCGTTCGGTGATTTTGCCTTAGCCACTCTCCGCCGGTAAGGATCCTTATTCCGAAATAGATAATTATGAGTGCAAATACCACCCTGAACACAGGGAAATGGATATTAAACAAAACCCTCACAATTATGGATATCCCGATCAGTATCAGAATGATACCCCAAAAGAGACCGGAAAAAAGAAATCCCATTTTCAAACCACCTCTCCTTTATTTCTATAGTTATCAATACAATCTAAATTTAATATTTGCCCTAAAGAAGAAGACCGGTATATATCAATTTGGTAAACTTATGAGAAGAGGCACTACTTATACTGACCGATGGTTTCAACACGCTCAGGTAAGCGCCCCTTTATGATATTTCTGTAAATCTCAACATACTGAGCGGCCATTCGACCTGCTGAAAACCTCTTTTCTGCAGTTTTCCTGCACTTTTTTCGGTCAATTTCTGAAACCAGATGAACACTTCGGACAGCCTCTTCTATTGAATTGACCAAAAATCCGGTGTTTCCATGTTCTATCAGTTCCGCCATACTGCCTCTTTTGAACGCGATTGCAGGTGTGCCACACGCCATGGCCTCTATGACTGATAATCCAAATGGCTCATCGAAATTTATTGGATGAAGAAGAGCCAAAGCTCCGCCCAAAAGACGATTACGCTCTGTGGCTCCCACACTTCCCAGATATAAAACATTCCTATTATCAATAAAGGGGAGAACATGCTGCTCAAAATAGCTGCTCTCCTGCACCGGGCCTGCTATCAGAAGTTTTTTGTTACACCTCTTAGCAATCTCTATGGCTTCACGGGTTCCTTTATCATGATGTATTCGCCCGAAAAACAGCAGGTAATCCTTACCCTCAGGTTCAAATGAAAAACAGCTGAGATCTATTCCGTGGTAAACCGTTTGCACATACTGGAGCTGATCTGATCGATCTGAGTCGCTGATTGAAACATAAAAGCTGTTCTTGTTGAACCTCTTATAAACAGGGATGATACGTGGTGAAGAGAATCCATGTATTGTGGTCAGGACTGGTGTTGATACAAAAGGGGTATAGCAAAGTGGTGCGAAATCGAAGTTGTTGTGGATTAAATCGAAATTGTGAGCCTTTTGGAAACAATTTGAGATGTGAAGGCTTTCACATACCTTTGCATCACAACTGCGGTCTTCTTCATAGCCTTTGGGGATAACGGAATTGAGGTTTCCGCGGGTAATTGAATCTGCTGTGGCGAAAAGGGTCACATTGAACCCCATACTTACGAGTTGTTCTGTGAGCAGCGAGGTGAAAAGCTCCCAGGGCCCATAATGGCGTGGGGGAGTTCTCCATGCCACAGGAGCAAGCATAGCAATTTTCATCAGCTAAACTCCTTAACCAGGTTAAAAATATTTACCTGCATACAGTTAAACCCGGAAAGTTGAGCAATTTTCGAACCATTCGGCTGAAAAAGAATGAGATGCAAATTTTACGTATTATGGCACTCGTTGCAAATGCCAAAAATCTGGAGTCTGTGGCTTTGAGGGGTAAATCCGTGGCGTTCTGCAAGTTGCTGCTGAAGTTTTTCGATATGCTCATCCTGCGCTTCAATAAATTTGCCACATTCGTTACAGATCAGGTGGTCGTGATGAGCATGGCCGTATTTGTGCTCATATCTCAAAACGCCATCCCCGATATCCACTTCCTGAGCGATTCCCGCTTCACAGAATAGCTTGATAGTGCGGTAGACTGTTGCCGTACCGATCTGGGGATGTTTTTCTTTAACAAGTTCAAGCAGCTCCGCAACAGTTATGTGGTGTTTCGCATCAAGAAAGACTTCCATGATACTGTAGCGCTGAGCGCTTTTGCGAATCCCGTTTTCTGAGAGATGCTTATTGAAAAGTTCACATTCTGCTCTGTACTTCTTCTCGATTAACATCAATCTATCCTGAAAACCTAAATTGTAAGAAAAATTGTACTGTATAGAAAATAATTACTCTTTGTTATAAAGTATTAAAAAAGTTGTGATTATTAGTTTATTCGTACACATTGTGCAAAAATTTACACTGAAACTGAATTTGAGTCCCCTCAAGGGTATAATAAAAAAAGGAACGGAGACAATTTGTCCCCGTTCCTTCAGGTTTTACCATCGATACCGAAATCAGCGAACGATATTGATCCGCTGAGTATGTACAGCTCCGTTACCTTTAAGGCGAAGCATGTAAACACCGGTTCCAAGATGGGCTGTGTTCAGGTCAAGTGTACTGTTGCCAGCCTGAAGCATTCTCTGCAGAGAGGCAACCCTTCTGCCATCAAGATTGTACAGCGAGGCTTCAACCATTCCAGCTTCCACCAGGTTGAGAGAGATGTTAAGATTACGGTTTCTGCTTGCAATGTTTAGGATGTCATTGCTGCTGCGAACTGTTCTTCTGTCAGTCAATATGGAGACCCTGTCTATTACCGCACCTTCAAACAGGATAGAATTGATGGTGATAGTTCCGCCGATCTCACCCTGACTGTCACTGTCCAGCTGAAATGTGACACCTTCTAAAAGTGATGGGTCCATTGGGGTTTCTTCGTAATATTCTGAAGAACTAACCCAGGCTGGTTGTCTGAACTCAGAGAGTGGTCTTACAATTGTTCTGGGCTCTTCTGCCACGGGAAGTGTGATAAAATGAGCGGTTCCATCACCGTCTGTCAGACCAGGAAGCGGAAGAGAGAGTCTGAATGACTGATCCGCGGTATAGGTGATCTGAACAGTTGTGAGGTCTGAAAAATCACCTGAAAATGTGCCTGAAAGTGAAACGTAGGTGTCATAAGCTTCAGGTTCGCTGAAGGCTTTGCGGTCAAACACCACGTTCAGAGATGCAATGCTGTCATTTTCAATATTCTTGTTTATAGTACCGTCTGAACCCAATTCATCGAAATATACTCCCCAGGTACCATAGCTGAGTACGTTTATTCCATCCACAGGGTCAATTTCTATCGGAGTGGAAAATCCGAAGGTCTCGTTAGTAATCTCTGACCCATTAAGCTTTATTGATGCAATGGTAGCACTTACTTCTCTCCCGTCTGCGGAAGTGATACGAACCCCTTTTACACCGCTTGCTCCATGAGTATCCCAGGACCAGCCATTGGTAGCTTCCTTGGAATAAGCACGGGGACCAAGAAGTGCAGAAAGAATCTGGTGCTGGGTCATTTCTCCGGTCAGAGCGATATTGGTACCATAACCACCATAGAATTCATCATCTTCAAGTGGTTCACTGTCATCGGTGAGCAGTGAAATGCGGAGGTTTCCTGACCCTTTGGCTGTAACTGTAAGCCCTGTCAGAGCTGTAAGGTCATACATTGTATCCATTGGAAACCCTGCTTCGATTGTACCGCCTCCATTTATCCTAACATCCATGGTGTTTGCGTTCGCATCAAACATATCGATAGTGTTATCAGCGGTGATTTCCTCTCCGGAAGCACTTGTTACAGATCCTGACTCATCGGTGTTGTAAGTGTACCACCATCCACCCGCTTCCCAGGGTTCTGAAGGCAAATGTTCCATTCCATACTGGTAGGAGATGTTTGTCTGATGTGGTGAAGAACCGGTAAAATCATCAAAATAGATTCCACTGGTATCAAAGGTAATAGGGTCAATACCTGTGTTTACGTCATTGTAGTGCCACCAGTTACCTGACATCAAAAGCAGGCACTGAAGCTTGATTGCTGCCTGGTAGGCATCATTGGTTGGTGTGGCAACCAGAGTGTTCCACCCCTGAGTAAGTCTGGTCTGGTTTGTACCTGCCATTGTAGCAGTTACAAAGGGTCCGAGGTATGCTGCTCCTCCGGCACGTGTGCTGATTGGATCTCCGCTGAGATAATAACCCTCATATACACTGCTCCAGGTCGGGATTTTTGAGTTGATGAAACCGTTAAGGTTATCAAGCATCGACTTTGCTCCCTGATTTCCTGAAAGTGCATAGTCTGCCATGACACGCCAGGGGACACGGACTGAATTGGTGAAATATTTGTCAGGATGACGCTCCATGCGTTCAGAGAGAAAGTCTGACGGGGCCGAGTGTGCAGAAGTTCCATCATACCTGATAAAATCAGAAACCAATCCGTAATTTACATAATCGTTTTCTTGGAACTTGGTGTAAATATCATAAATCGTATTTGCCACATCTGTCCAATAACTGTCTCCGGTGGCTTCTGCAAAGGTACGGAAATGACCACCCATCCAGTCTGAAGGGCGGGTGTACCAATGCGCTTCGCTACCGCTGTATGATGCCCAGTTCCCAAGGAGCACATGTTTTGTAGTGGGGTGGATGTTGTATGCCCTTATATCCTGGAGCATTGCAATAGCTCTGGTTCTGTAGCTAATATCTCCCCACTGTTTGTAGGCAAGAAGAAGAGCATACGCGATATCGAGGTCACCATCGGCAGCATTTGAGTTTTGCTGTCTCTGCTGATAGTTTAGCTGGCTTGTGTGGGTTTCATGAGATCCAACCTGGCCATAGACCTGCCATCCCATAAGGTTTTGGCCCATAAGGCTGTTTCTGTGGTTGTCATAGAGTGCCAGCATGCCGTCAAAAATTTTCTTTGCCTCCGGATCGTGGCCTGCCATCTTGGTCATTATTACCATACCCCAGCCATGTGCTTCTGATACAGTTACAATATCCCATGAACCAGCGGTGTTGGATGATCGTATATAGTAGCCGCCGGGAGTACTTTTGGCTTTCTGGAGAAACCTTGACTTGTATTCTTCATAGGCAGCTGCGGTCTGTGCATTCAGTGTATGCTGATCGATAGCCGGCTTGATAGTCCCCGGGTAAGTCTTAGCCTGGGGAAAGGGCATGTTCTGGGCAAACAGACCTGATGCAGAGATCAAGACCGTTGCCAGAATTGAGGAAACTTTCCATTTGGTCATCAAAACCCTCCTTAAAGTATTTGGTGTAAGTTTGAATCCGTATTTTGAAATCCAAAAGCGTTTAAACATGATCTGGACCTGAAAATTTTGGGTATATTTGAATAGTAAAGAGCTGATTTCCCTTAAATTATCATTTGCAGCAGTTTTTTGTGTCTTATCTATAATGTAATGAATCGTTGTCAATAAATCTCAAAAAGTTACATTTTCTTTAAGATACATTTGTGTGAAGCTGATGAAAACTAAAAATGCAACATATAGAATATTGGCTCCAATACGACAATTTTTGCGTCCAAATCCCTCCTCTTTTGGGGAGTGATGCAGATGGCAGGAGTTGGCCGGAACTTTGAATCGACTTGATTTCTGTGCTTTATAACAGCTATTTTGGTATATTATTCAAGGTACTATGGCTTTTTGATGAAACGCTTAACCAAAAAAGATGACTATGATCCTTTCCACTATTTACTCTGACCTTCGGAGGTTGTATGAATCTGTTCCGGAAATATGTGACTGTTACTCTTTTTTCAGCCGGGTTGGCTCTGGCCGGTCAGGGGGTGGGTGTGTACGATTATTCAGATAATATGCCTCCATCCAGAACTCATCCCTCCAGTGAGAGTATTCCTGTTGAACAGGTCCCCATGTTCATTTCTTTTGGGTTTGATGATAACGGAATAAATATACCAGGCCAGGGTGTGGACTGGATTCTCAATTACCTGAGAGACAAAACAAATCCCGGCACCGGAAACCCCGGCACCTATGATGGCGCTCCAATGAGAGCCTCATTCTATGTTACATCAAAATATGGTAAACAGTGGGTTTATCATAATTATCCTGCGATACGGCAGGGGTGGCGGGCTCTCTACGAAGATGGTCATGAAATCGGCAATCACAGTGATATTCATCTTGGGTACTGGGACAATGATCTGCAGAAATTTTTCGAATTCAAGGGATATGATTACACAAAAGAGCAGTGGCTGGCAGAGGAACTTGATCCCTGTCATGAGTTTTTGATAAAACCATATGGAATGAATGCCCAGGCTCATGGTTTGGGTATGGAAGAGTCTGATATTTATGGGTGGCGCACGCCTCGCCTTGAGTGGAATAACGCAGTCTTTGAGGCACTCGTTGAGAGAGGCTATGTCTATGATTGCAGTATCAACAGTGAATCCGATAATGATGGCACGTCAAATTACTGGCCTTTCACAATGGATGAGGGACACCCCTTTATCGACAGCGTGGCAAGTTTTCCGGGATTTTGGCAACTGCCATGCTATCAGTTCATGATCCCTCCAAACCTTCAGGATAAAGTGGGAACAGCTTCCATGACCGGACTTGATTACAATGTATGGGCACGTACCGACCTGGGAGGTAAGGAGTTGACTGCAGCTGAATTTACCAGGATACTTAAACACACTCTCGATTTGCGTATGGCCGGAAATCGTGCCCCCATGCTCATCGGTCTTCACAGTGACATATATTCAGAGCAAAAGGATAGTGATTATCCGGCCAGCGGTACCTACAGGGACAGACAGCTTGCTATAGAAAGGTTTGTGGATTACGCATTGGAAACATACCCGGAAGTGAGATTTGTCCCTGCTATCGATGTGATAAACTGGATGAGAAACCCTGTTTCGCTCAGTGGCGAGCTTTCGGTTAATACTGAAAAAAAAACATTAAAAACGATCTGTCAGTAATCAGGGTTACTTCCGGAAAGGTGGATATTGCACTGCCTCGTGCAGGGGAGTATACCTTAAAAGTATTTTCCCTGAACGGAGCTCAGTTGCATAAGACCGCCTTTTACGCTTCTTCTGCGGGCAGACTTTCTGTTGACTGGGATTCTTCAGATTTTGGAGCCGGAAATTATCTGTTTTCAATCGAGGGCAACGGGGTAAACACAAGCAGACAGATAACTCTAACAAAGTAAAACCATTATTCACGGGAACAGTTCTACTCTTTTTTTGTGAAAGAGTAATGAAGACTTCAGGAGTATGTTTTGAAAACAGACAGGATAGATGAGTTTGGTGTGGGTGTTTACAATTATTCCGATTGCGTGAAGGCTTCCAGAGTTCATCCGGGAAGTGAGGTAATACCTGTAGAAAAAGTTCCCATGTTCATCGCGCTTGGCTTTGACGATAACGGAATTTATGACCAAAAAGGGAATGCTGCAGTTTACTGGATTCGGGATTACCTGAAAGATAAGATAAATAACTCCTCTGGAGATCAGAGCAGCACTTTTGATCAGAGCCCCGCCAGAGCTACATTTTACAATACCGCACATTATGGTATGAAAACTGTCTACTGGGATCACAGAGAGGTGAAAGCCGGCTGGCGCAGACTCTATGAAGAAGGGCATGAAATCGGCAATCACGGTACTATGCATGTAGGATACTGGGATGAGGATAAAGAACATATTACATTTAATGGAAGAGCGTATACAAAAGAAGAATGGCTTGAAAAGGAGATAGACCCCTGTCATGCCCTGCTCACACAACCTTGTGATCTCCAGCAGGATAAATCTGTCGGTATCGGTATCCCTGAAAAGCAGTTGTACGGCTGGCGTACTCCGCGTCTGGAGTGGAATAACGAGTTACTTTCGGCTCTGTGTGAGAGGGGTTATATCTATGACTGCAGTATGGTAAGTGATTCGGGTGATGATGGTGCAAACCATCTTTGGCCTTTTACTCTTGATTATGGTCACCCCTGTGACTCTTCTGTGGGACGTTTTCCCGGTTTATGGGAACTGCCCTGTTATAATTATGCTCTTCCGCCTGGTTTGAGAGGCAAAGCAGGAGCTTCATCCATTCCGGGGCTTGATTATAATGTGTGGACTCACAAAAAATATGGGGGAGCAGAGTTCACTTCGCCTGAATTCACCGAAATTCTTAAATATAACCTCGACCAGCGAATACATGGAAACCGGGCTCCTATGCTTGTCGGATTACATGCTGATATATACTCTGACATAAAAAACAAAGACTACCCCAGAAGTGGCACTGCAAGAGAGCGGCAACTCGCCATAGAAAATTTCATAGCATATGCAATTGGCACCTACCCTGAAGTGAGAATAGTTAGAGCTGTCGATGTAATCAGCTGGATGAGAAACCCTGCTGCACTTGGTGGTTAAATGGTGTCCTCATATCTACCCCGGCCTATGAATACGGTCAGGCCAATCAGCGAAGGAGAAATAATTGCTGACAGCATCTGAGATTAAGGCTATAATAATGATAGTAACTTGTATGCACTTGAAATGGTATCGCACAGATGATCAAAACTAAAAAAAATTATACCATTGGTGTCATCATGCCCTCCCTGCATGAAGGTGTGCAGTCACTGGTCTGGCCGGGTATTGCGGATACAGCAAAAAAACATGGGGTCAAGCTGGTCACCTATATGGCAACGTCGCAGGATCAGATCAGCAGCCTCGATCTGCATTATACTATTATCAGAGATTTTGTGAAAAACGGGGCTCTCGATGGATTGATAACTTTCACCGGTGCAATGGCGGAGCATCTGGGAGTGGATGAGGTAAAAGAGTACTGCAACAGCTTATCTGATTTCCCCATTGAGGGAATTGCGTTGAGTGTGCCAAATGCACCCAGTGTTCTTGTTGATAACCGTATCGGCATAGTGCAGATTGTGGATCATCTGGTAATAAAGCACAAACGAAAAAAAATCGCTTTTATCAAAGGTCCTGATGGGCATGAAGAGGCACAAGAGCGCTATGAGGCATATTGCGAAGGACTGAGAAAAAACAATTTACCACTGAGAGAGGAGCTTGTTCTTCCGGGGCAGTTTCTGGATGTTTCAGGAATTGAAGGTGTTACAACTTTAATCGAGAACAATATCAGCTTTGATGCTCTCATTACAGCTGATGACGAGACTGCTTTTGGGGCATTGAAAGAGCTGAAAAGAAGGGGAGTGAAAATTCCGGGGGATGTGGCTGTGGCGGGATTTGATGACGTTACAGATGCTGCATATGTCTCCCCGGCACTTACCACTGTCAGACAACCTCTTTACAAACAGGGTAAAGAGGCTTTGCTTGCTGTTCTTTCTGCCTGTCAGGGTAAAAAGCAGGAAAGTATATTCCTCTCTGCTGAGCCCGTTTACAGAAGATCCTGCGGGTGCTTTCCGGAAGTTGCAGATAACACAACCGAAGGTAGGAAAAATGACATATCCAGAAATGAGGCTGCTCAGGCCGTTTTAAATATACTGGCCGGGCTCTATGATTTTTCTTCAGATGAAGTGAATATCTCACTGGAAGATATGGAATCACATGTTAATACTATAATCTCCTCATTCATTGAAAATGTCGAAAACGATTCCGGTAAAGAAGTTTTTCTCAATTCTGTTGATCATCTTCTTTTGGAAGCCGAGCAGAAAAATATCACTCTCACTGTCGTTCAGGGGTTGCTTTCTGCTATAGCAGGTTTCCTGCCATCTCTGTTTAAAGAGAACAGGCCTGCTGCAAGAGCTAACCACCTGTTGCAGAGAGCGATTGTGTATGTAAATGAACAGGCTGTGAGAATCACTCAGTCTCATAATATGAGAATCGCTACTCAGCAATTGAAAATCCGCGAAACATCACAAAAGCTTATCACTACTTTTGAAATCGAGAGGCTTTTGAGAATAATCAATACAGAATTTCCGGAACTTGATATATCGAGTCTTTTCGTTGCACTCTATGAGGATTCCTCAATGCCTGTACTGATTGATCAGTGGGAATACCCAAAAACTTCATGTCTGCTTTTGGGATATCAGGGTGAGAAGACCTATGTGTTTTCCGAAGAGAACAGAATATCATTTCCCTCTGCGAAACTTTTTCCTCATAATTACTTTGATTCACAATCAATACAAAACTGTGTTTTTCTGCCTCTGTTTTTTAAAAATGAACACTTTGGGTTTATTGTGTTTGAGTATGACCAGAGCCATCAGTTTTTTATGTACGAGGAGCTTCGTTTGCACCTGAGCAGTGCAATGAAAAGTTCTTTTCTCCTTGAAGAGCTCAAAACCCAGTCGATTCACGATGAACTCACCGACCTTTATAACCGGAGAGGGTTCATAAATCTATCAAATAAGCTGATAAAATCGGCAGGCAATGACAGAACCGCAATATGGATCTATTATGTTGATCTCGACGGATTGAAAAAAATCAACGACACTTACGGGCATGAAGAGGGGGATTTTGCGATTTCTGCCGCCGCCCGTATCCTTACCAATACATTCAGAAAACAGGATATAATCGGAAGAATCGGGGGGGATGAATTTACTGTGCTCGTTGTAACTGATCCAAAACAGGAGTCTGAGAGAAGCATCCTCGACAGACTTCAGAACAATATTGATCGCTTCAATGAGAAGATCGATAAACCCTACTCTATATCAATGAGCGTGGGTATAAGCCGCTTTACCGGTAATGATGGGGAAACACTGGAATCGGTGATGAAAAGGGCCGATGATTTGATGTTAATAGGGAAAAGGGAGAAAAAGGCAGAAAGAGAGTAGCTCCCAAATCATACCTTCAGCCTGTTTTGCACTAATTCTGGCATATGGGTGCCTATGTTCTTATATTATCTATTTATATACTCTGTTATTAGGTATCTGGACATTAAGCGTTTAACATTTAATAAAGTTGATCATTACACCACCGTGAAAATGCCGATAAACGAAAGAGTGTCTTCAGTTACACAGCCTGTGGTCTCTCGTTCTGCAATCACCTTCGATTCTCCGGGTGGGAGAAGTGAGATCACTTTGCATTCTCTTGATGGCAGAAGGTTAGGGACTGTTTACAGCGGGTATCTTGATGCTGGTAGACATAGTTTTAATCTCACCCACCTTAGTTTGTCAAGCGGGCTGGTGCTGGTGATGGTACGGAATGAAAATGAAAACTATCTTTTCAGATCTGTTGTGAGATAAAGTTTTGATAATCTGATTTAAAAAGAGAGGCTGTGAGAAGATGTGCTTTCTCACAGCCTCTCTTTGTCCCGGCATTTTAATATTACATTTTATTATTCCAATTCAGTTAAATTTATTGGTGATATTTTCTTATAGTTTCGGTCTGTTTGAGCTTGATCGGTGTAGTCTTTGAAATTACATTAAGTTAAGAGTATTACTGCTCGCTGAGCCGATTATATTTAACGTGTTTTATTGGAGAGAATCTGAGAGTAAAGCGAGTTATGAAAAAAAAGTTGCGGGAATGTTTTTCAGATTTCTGAAGATCGTAGTGCAGGTGGTTATGTTGTTTGTATTGGAGATTATGTGTCAAGTGGAAGAGGGCAAATCAATTTTCAGGAGCTGATCAGAGTTTCCCGATTAATTCTGATCGTCGAAAAGGCAGAGCCTTACCGGGTTGATGATGAACTCCGTTTCGGGGAGGGGCATAAGGGTGGTTTGCAAACCACCCTATATCGTTATAGTGTTATAGAAGTTCTTAAAAATTCACACTCGGGAATAGAGCTTAAAGACAGTGTGGAAGTCTATACCTCCTACGCTTTGGACAATTTGGAGCAGACAAGAAGATATCTTGAGGGCTTGCCTATGTTTATGACTATCCAATACCATTACAATCCAGGCAGAGCAGATGTTACAGAGGACAAAAATTTTATAATTTTTCTTAAATACGAAACCGAAACCAAACGCTTTTATTATTCAGCAATCAATGCGTTCGAATCATCTGAAATGGCTTCTGAAGTCAAAAGAACTATAAGAGGACCTGACCCAATAAAGCCCTCCTTAAGGTAGCAGCAGGTTCGGTTGCAAGGTCAGAGCCAGAAGTATTAAGCTAAAAAACCCTAACTAAGAAACTTTTGGGGTCGTTTCCCGCCTCCGGAATCGCTGCACTTAAAAGGTAAAGCATCAAAAGATACCACACTCTCGTGCAATTGTATGCACTTTATACCCTGTCTTCAGTACTGCCTTTGCCTGTGGTATTCCCGGTATCCTCGGATGTGTCTGCGTTGCCTTTGCCTTCTTCATCAGGCTCAATTGAATTCATTCCGCTATGACCTCCCCAGTTTTCAGATGTCCAGTCTTTTTCATGAATGTTATTCATCTTTGTTTCTCTGGTATAAATGGTTCTGAGTTTTGTATCCCTATGAATATACCTTCTTTCGCTTTACATGCCAAACTAATGAAAAGTTATTATTACAATTATATATGCATAAGAGAGTTTTCCAAGGCCAAAGAAAGTAGGCAAAGAACGCCTTGGGAGCCCCACACTGGCTCCAATTTCGCGCTTTCGCCGGGGAAGGGCCAAAACTCGAGGACTCGAACAATTGGCCCCGGGAAAGGACCGGCGAAAGCGGTCATTCGCCAGTGATTGGGGCGGATTTGTACCCGATAGTTTTTTTTAGGAGCTTACTGCGTTCGTCCTGTGAAATAGATGGAGAAAATTTTTATTCAAGTTTAATTGCCGGAGTAATAATCTGTCACTCAACAGTTTTTTTACAGAGTCGTTGTCGAAAAGTACTACGTATGTGAGGAATTCTCCATCATTTTGTTTAGTTTGAAATAATGGTTGAAATGTTTTTTGTAGGGTGATAAAATCAAAATAAAGACAACCGAATTGGTGAACAAAAAAGGATGCGGGAAATGTAAATAAACAAATCAGCAAGTCGAGAAAAACATACAATATCTGTTGCGGAGCATATACTGTTATCAAAAAAAGAAAGTGGCTTAATATGGTAAGAATGGTCAAGAATTTAATACATCCGATGGGCACAGTAATTCTACTTTGCCTCTTTTTGCAAACCCAGCAAATATTGGCTCAAGACAAAGCTTTTACTGGTGGAATAGATACTCTGGATGCAGAGCTGGAATACCTGCGCGAAGCAATCATGGAGTTACAGGAAAAACAAGAAGGGCTTTTACCTGTTTATGATCATGGTTTTACACTGAGATCCGAAGATGGGGATTTTCAGCTGAACATTGGTGGTAGTATTCAACCACGTTACGAATTCTCAATTGATACAGATGCCAGTGATACGCTCAGCAGTTTTTATATGCGAAGAGTCCGATTGGATCTGCGTGGACATGTTTTTACCAACCGTCTGACATTCAGAATTACGCCCGAACTTGCCAGAACCGCAAATTTACGGGATGGTTTCATTAATTATTCCTTGTTACCGCTTTTTCAGATTCGTGCAGGACAGTTCACTTTACCTTTTGACTGGCATAGGAGTGTAGGTGGCTCACGGCAGCACTTCTCTGAACGCGGAATACAGGATTTACATTTTGCTTACCCTACCGGACGTGATATTGGTTTTGGGTTGCATGGGCAGAGCACAAATCGAAAATTTGGATATGGTGGAGGTGTCTTTGATGGAGCTGGAAGGAATTCTCAACTGAGTACAAGTTCTGGCAATGTGTATTCTGCCCGTGTTACTTTTGCAACTTTGGGTACAATTCCAAGAGAAGAATCGGATTTAACTTTTTCCCGCCAAATTAATCATAGTATAGGGATTGGAATACAGGCTGCAAACAAAAATTATACTCGTGATTGGGCACTTGGACTAAGCACAAACAACCGAGCTGATTGGGCTACAGCCAATCTTGACACACGTATAGCTTACAGAGGAATTTCCGTTGTTGCAAATGGACTTTTTCGGGAAGTCAGGCCTGATGATGAGAATGTAGACCCCTATGCTGGATGGGCATATCTTGTAACTGGCGGAGTATTCATAATTCCTCAAAGATTAGAAGCTGTGGGGCGATGGTCACAACTGCGTATTGATAAAGATTCTGTTGAAACCGAGGAAAGCGAGTGGGGTGCAGGCATTAACATTTATCATCGTGGTTACAACTGGAAAACCCGGATTAATCTCTTAAGACACGAGACATCCTTTGCTGAGAGGACCCGTTTAATTATAGAACACCACACTTTTTTTTAATGAATTTCTGCTTTGATGACGCGAATGGGAATTAAGCCGGAATTGAGGAAATACTGTTATGGGAATAAGGCGAAAATTAGCTCTGGTTATAAGTGGGATAATGATATTGTTGATCGTGGTTGTTGGCATCTTAACCCGGATGAGCCAGAACAGGTTGCTGAATATTACGATAAACAACAATATGGAATCAATTGTTAGTCTGGTCAATGATGTTCTTTATCAAAAGGCTTTGCAGGCAAGTTCGGTTGGCTTCACTATTGCAAACTTGCCCGTTGTAAGAAAGTCGGTAATGGAAATGGAAAGAGATGCAGTTGTTGAACAGATTGTTCCTGTCTACGATGCATTAAGGGCTGAATTGGGTGTCTCAGTAATTCATATAAGAGCACCGTATAATGTGTCATTTCTAAGGGCGCACAACATAGAACGTTATGGTGACTCTACTTCCAGACAAGCTGTTCTTTCCGCTACAGATCAGAAAAAACCCATCACAGGTTTTGAGAGAGGGAATTACGGAATGGGAATGCGAGGGTGGGTTCCCATAATGGATGAGAGTAGAGTGATAGGAAATGTAGAAACTAATATTGATTTTACATCTGAACTTCTGGAAGAAATAAAAAAAATATCCAATGTTGATTTGGCTGTATACGTGCCTGGTGAACAGGGCTATTCTCGATTGACAGAAACAGGCGGATTTACAACAGATGTGAATCCTCAACTCTTGTTAACTGCTGAGAAAGGGATGAGTGAGATATGGTTAGACAGAGATGGGGCACAGGTGTTATTCCCAGTGAAAGGTTATGAAGGTGATCTGTTAGCAATTATAAGAGTTCTTATGGATATATCCGAATACAATTCTCAGATAACCTCTGAAAGCAGGCGTCTGGTGACTGTTATGTTTGTCCTGGGGCTCATTGCTACTATAATTATTTGCTCTTTAGTGAGCGTTCTGCTCAAACCTGTGGGTGTAACTACTGCTATGTTAAAGGATATTTCTGAGGGAAACGGTGATCTTACCAGACGCCTTGAAGTCAGGAGCAAAGATGAAATAGGAGAGCTCTCGGGTTATTTCAATAAATTCATAGAAAAGCTTCAGTCTCTTATTCTATCTGTAACCGGTAATGCAGATACTGTTGCAAATGCCTCTTCAGAGCTTTCTGCAACTTCCACTCATATCTCCGCCAATGCAGAAGAGATACGTGCCCAGACATCAACCGTGGCTTCGGCTACAGAGCAGGCAACCACGAATATTAGTTCCATTTCCTCAGCAGCAGAAGAAATGTCTTTTTCAACAAACACCGTTGCCAGCGCTATCGAAGAGATGAGCGCATCGCTCAATGAAGTATCTCGAAATTGTCAAAAAGAGCTTCAGATTGCTGCCCAGGCTAATGTACATGCAAAGAACAGTAAGGAGGTAATGGATAAACTTGGCATTGCCGCTAAATCAATTGGGAAAGTGGTGGAGGTGATAAACGATATCGCAGATCAAACAAATCTTCTTGCGCTTAATGCCACAATTGAAGCTGCATCTGCTGGTGAAGCGGGGAAAGGATTTTCTGTTGTTGCAAACGAAGTCAAAGAACTCGCCAAACAGACTGCACAAGCAACACAGGAAATAGAGGGGCAGATTACGGATATGCAATCAAATACCGAATCTGCTGTCAAGGCGATTGAGGCGGTTTCGATGGTAATAGAAGAAGTAAATAGCATATCTCAGACTATTGTGAGTGCTGTTGAAGAGCAAAGTGCCACAATAAATGAAATAGCACAAAATGTAAGCGGTGTAAGTGCCGGTGCACAGGAAGTATCAAAAAATGTTTCGGAATCTGCAACAGGACTTACAGAAGTATCTTCCACAATTGCCGGTGTAAACAATGCTGTTGCAGATACTGCAAAAGAGATTGGACAAGTTAAATTGAGGGCTGCTGAACTGGCGAAGCTGTCGGAAAATCTAAAACTCCTATTGGGACAGTTTAGGATATAAACAAAAATAACGAAATAAGAAAATAAAGTTATTATCTGAAGAGCGAAACAAGATGATTTGTCACAAATCAGCAAACCGATAACAATGGAGATAGACAGCAAACAGGGAGTTGCGCTCAAATAGGCACAGCTTGTATGATATGCACAATGGGCAAGGCTCAAGTGCACACTGAAACGTATAATCCACCTAAAGATTAGTTCGTTTGCGTTTGCTTACTGTATAATTTCAAAATTACCCTTCGTTTAAGATTTCTTCTTATCTGTATTGAATTAAACAGCTTAAAAATCCACTTCCCCCCCTTCTTTGAACCTTTGTATTTTAAACTTGGAAAATATGCAGACCTGTTATTGGGGTTTCTGTATAATCGGTGCACAATCTTTATAGTTTGATTTGTTGAGACGGACATGGTAAAATGTATTTATATCAGATTAAAAACGCCACCATCAAAGGGATAGGTATGTTTATAAAAAATTATTGCATAATTGGTATAGCGGCGATTGCATCTTTGGCAGCTTTAGTCTATGGGGAAGATGCAATGCCTGAGATCAGATTTCACGGAAATATTCAGATTCAGGCGAGAAAAGAGCTCTATGACAATGGTTCAACAAATAATCTCGATCAGTTTTGGGGCAGGGCGAATTTTGGTGGAACTGTCAGTGGTGAGAATGTTTCGGGAAGGATTAACATTCAGGCATTTCCTGGTGGTTTTGGGCATGAAGTTCTTACAGGGGCTACTTTTGATACATCCGGACAAGGAGCTATAACGGAACAAAAAGCCGGCATTCCAAATATCCAGATTGAAAATGCCTGGATACAGCACACATGGAGAGGGGTTAGGGCAAAAGTTGGACGTTTTTCTCAGACTACCTCCAAGACATTATATTTTGGCAATTATCTGAACCAGAACCCCGGTGGAATGTTTATGTCCCGTATAGCCTACTTTAATGCTGTTGAGTTTTCAACCAAAACCGGACCACTCTCCTCAAGTATCATACTTTCAGCAGGGGACAAAACTCTGAACAAAGGTTCTTTAAGGATTTACGAGCGACTTTCTTTGGCTGAAGGGGTTCACTTTGGAGTGGGGTATTTTGGCAATGTATTCGACCGGGTTCACAATAATAATGCAGAAATTACAAACAGATTTATTTTGAATGGTGAGTATACTGTTATTAGAGGGTTTGTTCCATATTTTGAAATAGGTATTATTGAGAATCATGCAGAAGAGAGCTGGGATATTCCGCTTAACATCGGATTTCAGATACCGGGCGGAAATTTCGTTGATTTCGTGGCTTTGGAGATGGAGTATTCACCTGAGACCACACGAAAAAACAATCCTTTAGGTGTTAACCTTGCAGTGATGAAAAGGGTTAATGACCACTCTGTTTTCCAGGCCGGGATTTCAACCTGCACCAGTGCTGATTCATTTGGTAATGTAGTATTCGGATTGCGTTATACCGGAATACTGTATTAGTCTCCTCACAATGGGATAAGAATAGTATTTGGGAGTTTTTAGAGATATAAACATAGGTGTCAAAAGTGGTAGTATACATGAAAATCAAACATTACAGAGGGTGAATGTGTTAACAAATTGCAATGGCAGTGTTTCATAAGTTAAATTAAAGGTTTGTGTACGGGGAAGATACGGGATAAAAAAGGAGAAGCTTGCGTGCTTAGAATGAAGGGTATGACTATAGGGAAAAAATTGATTGCCGGGAATTTTATACTCTTACTTTTCGTAGCGGCTGGAGTTGGGCTTGTAGCCATATGGCAGGCGTCAAATGCTCTGCAGGAACGGGTTGAGGAGATTACCCCAAGAATGGCTCAGGAAAATGCTTTGATAATCAGAGGTGTGCTGGACAAATACCTGCTTACAATGGAGGTTATGGCTTCAAATCCAGACATAAGATCCATGGATTGGGATAAGCAGCAGGCGAGCCTTGAAGAGCAGAAGGCTCTGGGTGGTTTTATGGGGATGGGGATTATCTTTTCTGACGGAACCGCAAAGTATCCCGATGGTACAACAGCCCGGCTGGGTGACAGGGAATATTTTAAAAAAGCAATGCAGGGAAAGGTGAACTTTTCAAATGTAATAATCTCACGGGTGACAAACTCTGCCGTGATGATGGTCGCTGCACCGATAAGAGATATGGAGGGGAATATATCTGCTGCTCTCATAGCAAGGCTTGATGCCGGGTGGCTAAGTGAGACTACGGATATGCTCGGATATGGCAAGAACGGATATGCCTATATCATTGACCGACGGGGTACCCTGATTGCACATGAGAACAGAGAGTATGTCATGGAGCAGAAAAATTTTCTTGAAGAGGGCAGAGACAACTCTGAATACACTCGTCTCTCTGAAATGTTTCAAAGAATGATCAGCGGCAAAATTGGTTTTGAAGAGTATCCGTTTATGGGCTCGGACAGAGTCTTTGGTTATGCACCTGTTCCGGGCACCGGGTGGTCCATTGCTCTTGGGGCGTATAGAGCAGATGTGTTTAATCAGGTGGTGGTCGCACGAAATATGACAGTTGTCTTTGTACTTGTTTTCATGATTATCGGTTTTGTGGCTGCTCTCATGATTTCCAAAACTATTATTTGTCCCATAAAGCAAACCACAGATATGCTTAAAGATATTTCTGAAGGGGAAGGTGACCTTACTAAGCGGCTGGAAATCAGGAGTAAAGATGAAATCGGGGAACTTGCCGGATATTTCAACAAATTTGTCGGAAAACTTCAAAATCTGATAGGCTCAGTTGCCAGCAATGCTGAAAATGTGGCCATTTCCGCCACTCAACTATCTGCGATCTCAACTCAGATAGCAGCAAATTCCGAAGAGATGAGCACGCAGGCGTCTACGGTAGCCACTTCAACAGAACAGGCAACAACCAATATCAACTCCATCTCTTCTGCCGCAGAAGAGATGTCGGGTTCTGCAAATTCTGTTGCCACCGCTATTGAAGAGATGAGCGCGTCGCTCAATGAAGTTTCACGAAATTGCCAAAAGGAGCTACAGATAGCTGCTGAGGCAAATACACATGCAAAGAGCGGTAAGGATGTCATGGACAAGCTTGGTATAGCCGCAAAATCGATAGGGAAAGTGGTGGAAGTGATAAATGACATTGCGGATCAGACAAATCTCCTTGCGCTCAATGCCACTATTGAAGCAGCATCTGCCGGTGAAGCGGGAAAAGGATTTTCCGTTGTTGCAAACGAAGTCAAAGAACTTGCCAAACAGACTGCACACGCAACACAGGAAATTGAGGATCAGATTGAAGATATGCAGTCAAATACCGAATCTGCGGTTAAGGCAATAGAGGCAGTTTCTATGGTGATAGAAGAAGTAAATAGTATCTCTCAGACAATTGTGAGTGCTGTCGAAGAGCAGAGCGCCACAATAAATGAGATCGCACAAAATGTAAGCGGGGTAAGTGCCGGTGCACAGGAAGTATCTGTAAACGTATCGGAATCCGCCACCGGGCTCTCTGAAGTATCTTCAACCATTGCAGGTGTTAATGATGCAGTAGCTGACACAGCAAAGGGAATTGTGCAGGTGAAGGCAAGTGCTGAGGAGTTGGCAAAACTCTCAGAAACACTCAAAATCCTTCTGGGACAGTTCAGGGTGTAACGGGAATGTAAAGACAAGCAGTTTTTAGTGCAGAAAAAATGACAGAAATATTTCTTAAGAGGAGATAGAAAAATGATTACAGCACCACCAGTTCCATCTTCCCAGTCGACAATGAAAGCACTGGTGAAAGTGGATTCTGAAAAATGTGTCAATTGTCACCAATGCATATCTGTGTGTCCTTCCAAGTTTTGCAACAATGGTTCCGGTGACTACGTTGACGTCAATGCAGATCTCTGTATAGGGTGTGGGGCCTGCCTTGAAGCCTGCACACATGAAGCCAGATCTGGAATAGATGATTTTGATGAATTTATGGCAGCCTTGCAAAACAATAAAAAAATGGTGGCTATTGTTGCTCCGGCTATTGCAGCGAATTTCCCGGACAGATATCTCCATTTTAACGGATGGCTGAAAAGCATCGGTGTGCAGGCTGCTTTTGATGTAAGTTTTGGAGCGGAATTAACCATAAAAAGCTATCTTGCAGCGATAAAAAAAGAGGGTTTACAACATGTAATTGCGCAACCATGCCCGGCTCTTGTGGGGTATATCCAGCTGTATCACCCGGAAATGCTCAAATACCTTGCTCCTGCAGACAGCCCTATGATGCATACTATGAAAATGGTCCGGGAGTTCTATCCGGAGTATAAATATACTGAGTTTGTAGTAATATCGCCCTGTTATGCAAAAAGAAGGGAATTTGATGAGGTCGGTATTGGGGATTATAATGTGACATATAAATCATTCGACAACTATTTTCGCTCCAACAATATCAGTCTTTCAGGTTTCAATTCCTTACCATATGATAATCCTGAGGCTGAAAGGGCTGTTCTCTTTTCTACCCCCGGCGGGCTCTTGCGAACAGCCCAGCGCGAGCACCCTGGAGTTGAAGCCAGTACAAGAAAGATCGAAGGCAGGCATACAATCTACCACTATCTGGACCAATTCATGGGCTCTGTGAACAGGGGAACAGCACCGATGCTCATAGATTGCCTCAATTGTGAAATGGGGTGCAATGGTGGTCCCGGTACACTGAATGTAAGCAAATCCGTGGACGAAGTTGAGCGGCTGATCGAGAAAAGGAATATCTCTGCTCAGCAGGCTTATCTGAAAAAAGCAGGAATACTGGGCAAATATGCAGCCTTGAAGAGGTTGCGTAAACATATCGATTCACACTGGAAGCCCGGATTGTATGACAGAAGATATGTGGACAGATCTGCATTGAAACAAAAATTGCTTCGAACCCCTGGTGCAGATGAATTTGCCGAAATAAACAGGTCGATGTATAAAGAGAAAGATTCTGATATACTCGATTGCTGTTCATGCGGGTACAATACCTGTGAGCAGATGGCAATAGCCATTTTTAATGGGCTTAACAGACCAGAGAATTGCCGTCATTATCAGGAAGTACACATTGTCAAAATGCAACAAAAAGCCCAGAAAGAACTACAGCAACAACGCAAACAGGTCATATCAGATATCAACACTTCCTTTGAGGACGCAATAGAACAGCTGGCCTCTGTTGCCGGTGCTGCAGAGGAGATGGGTGCCACGATAAATGAAATTTCAAAGAATGCCAATGAGTCAAGCGTCTCAAGTAAGGCAATAAGTACCAAATCAGAAGATATTGCAACGGTTATAGCGCAATTATCAGATTCTGCAAAACAAATTTCTGCTGTAACCGATGTCATTAGCGGTATAGCTTCACAAACAAACCTTCTCGCATTGAATGCGACCATAGAGGCTGCAACTGCAGGTGAAGCCGGAAAAGGTTTTGCTGTTGTGGCAACTGAAGTGAAAGAATTGGCAAAGCAGGCTGCAGGTGAATCCGCAGAGATCGCTCAAAAAATAGAAATGATCAAAACTCTTACAAGTCGGGCTGTAGAAAACGTTAACTCCATATCACAAACCATTAGTAATTCAGAACTGATGGTCGACGGTATCGCAACTGCAATTGAGGAACAATCCGCAGTAACAAATTCTATGTCTCAATCTATTGCCCGGATTTTGGAAAGTGTGAAAAACGGACTAAATTTGCTAAACCGGGAATAAGAATTACCGGTCAAAGTTCAGGCTGCTCAGTAAATTGTCAAAAGATTATGGACGCAATTTAAAATGTGTCAAAAGTGAAAAGGTATGTCTGTTCACTATATAAAAAAATGGCATACCACTTCAGGAAAAAAGGTGTATAGTATGTTAGAAACCGATCGCGAAATGCTCAATGAATTGATAATTGAATCAAGAGAACACCTTGAAGCCATAGAACCGGATCTTCTGGAACTTGAAAAGAAAGGAAGTAGTGTATCCCCTGAACTTATCAACAGAGTATTTCGGGCTGTACACAGTATAAAGGGAGGGTTCGGCTTTTTTGGTGTTACAACAATTGTAAACCTCTCCCATGCAATGGAAAATGTCATGTCCAGAGTACGGGAGAAAGCGATAGAAGTCACCCCGGAAATGACAGATGCACTTTTGCAGGGTATTGATAAGCTAAGTACTCTTCTAAATGATGTAAGCGACAGTGAGAATGTCCCGGTTTCTGAGGAGATTGATAAATTATCTCCCTTCCTTGGCGGTACAGCCCAATCATTGAGCGGAAAAACTCAGATGAGTGATTCGGGGCTTGGAGATAAGAATGATCCTGGCAGTAAATTCAGTATGCTGACTGATGAGATATATGCTGATGTGATTAAAAATGGCAAACTGCTGTATCAGGTAACTGTGGTACCGAAAACAGATCTCTCCAACCTTAACCCAAGCGATTTATTCAAAGAGTGGGAAAAATATGGTGAAATAATTCAAACTGTCCCCGAAAGAGAATATGTTTTAAATGTAAAAGAAATCATGCAATGCGAGGAAATACTGGTCCTCTACTCAACGGTTCTTGAGCCTGATCTTATCAACGAGTGTCTTGGACTCAATTGTGAAAGAATATTGTGTGTCGATACCGATAAATACAGAAATAAGGCAAATAATTCTCTTGATACAGAGCTCGAAGCTGCTAATGGAATTGCTGCCCCTAACGGAGAAAAAAAGAGCAGTTCACGAATCGAGGATGTGCTTAGAGTAAAGGTAAGTCTTTTGAACTCTCTGATGAACAATGCAGGTGAACTTGTATTGGCCAGAAATCAGCTGCTGCAGTTTATCGGCAGACCTTTTTCCCACCTACAGGAATCCCAGGAATTTAGTTCAGAAATAGTTAATGCGATCATCAAAACTCTGGAGAGCAGAAATCTTTTAAAATCACTGCAAAATCAGGAAGGTTTACAGGAAGAACTAAATGAAGCAGTGCTTTCCTCGATGAATTTTAAATTAAATGACATTCAGGGCGTAAATACTATTGTTCAGGGTGTTGATATGGTGACTACAGTTCTGCAGGAAGGTATCATGCAGACGAGGATGCAACCCATATCGGTGGTTTTCAGCAAATTTCCAAGAATTATCCGAGATCTTGCAAAAAATCTCGGAAAAAAAATCAATCTCGTTCAGATCGGTCAGGATGTCGAGCTTGACAAATCTGTAATAGAGCTTCTTTCTGATCCTCTCACTCATTTGATTAGAAACTGTGCGGATCACGGTATCGAGTCTGTTGAGAAAAGGAAAAATGCTGGAAAGGATGAAACGGGGCAGGTCGTACTTAAAGCCTATCATGAGGGTGGGAAGGTAATCATTGAGATTGATGATGATGGTGCAGGAATAGATTGTGAAAAAGTTAAGCAAAAGGCTTTGGACAAAGGAATTATCACTGCAGATCAGGCCAAAAAGATTACAGATCAAGATGCCCGGATGCTTATCTTTTCGGCTGGTTTCTCTACTGCCGAAAAAGTAACTGACGTCTCTGGAAGAGGCGTGGGTATGGATGTGGTGAGAACGAATATTGAACGACTGGGAGGAACAATTGAACTCCAGTCGGATTTGGGAGATGGAACCAGGATAGTTCTAAAACTCCCTCTTACTCTTGCAATTGTACCATCGCTGATTGTTGTCTGTGAGGGGAGAAAGTTTGCCGTACCTCAGGTTGGGCTTGAAGAGGTGGTGAGGGTCAGGGCTAAAGATCTGACCTCTCAAATCGAGAAAATTCATAATTCCGAGATATTGAGACTGCGGGGGAAGCTTCTTCCTCTTGTAAGGTTGTCGGAAGTTCTCGGTCTCATACCCACATTCATACACCCTGTAACCGGGCGCAGGGAGATAGACAAAAGAAGCAGGTTGTCAGACCGGAGAGGAACTCCGGATCAGCAGAACAAAGAGACAGACAGCGGGTTGTCAGAAAAGAGAAGTGGGAAAAAGGACAGAAGAGAATCTGTTAAAAATGCAGTCAAAATTCTTGTCCTTAAAATAGATAAAAAACGTTATGGCCTTATAGTTGGTGACATATTAGAAAGCGAAGAGATTGTTGTAAAGCCATTACCTGAATTCCTCAAGGAAAATCAGTGTTACGCCGGGGCCACAATTATGGGAGATGGTAAGGTTGCAATGATCATCGATGCCGGGGGGATATCAAATATGGCAAAACTCTCCTTCGATGAAGTTGACAAGGCCCTCAGGGATGACCCGACAAATACATTACACTCTGAAAATATCCAAGAAATGCTTATCTTTTCACTCGGGGGAAAAGAATCATTGGCGATAGGGCTTGATGAGATTGCGAGAATAGAAAAACGCAATTTGTCTGAAATAGAGTTTGTTGGGGGGAAGCAATTTGTTCAAACCGGAGACACTGCTTTGGAAATTATTAGGCTGGATCAGCATATGTCTATATCTGCTGGAGAAGAGAACTGTGATAATTCGATATTTCTGATTGTTCCCAAAAACACCCCAAGGCCGATGGGTTTTGTTGCAGCTGCGGTATGTGATACGGTGAAGTCAGTTTTTGCTCTCAATAGGGAGAATGTAAAAGGTGTAGGGATAAAAGGTACTCAGATAATTAATGAAAAGCTTACTCTGGTGCTTGATGTCCCTGCTCTTATAGAGGCTTCGGTTGATTAAGGTGGCTGTTATACTGAGGCACGGGATGCACCGATAACTGCCCGAAATGAGGCAGAAGTCAAATGTGAACGAATACTCTTTTGGGTTAGGAGTCGTTATGCTCAGACAATTTGCAACTTTCTATTTAGGTGACAACCTTTACGGAATAGATGTTTTGCTTATCAGGGAGATTAACCAAAACATATTCATAACAGAGGTTGACCCCTCTCCCGATTACATTGTTGGACTTATGAATCTGCGGGGGCAGATTGTGACCATTGCTGATTTGAAGGTTAAACTTGGTGTTGAAAATGAGATCGATATTATTCCAGGTGCTAACTGCATTGTGCTCAAAACTGATGCTGAACTTGATCGTCTCAGAGATGAGGGGCTTAATGTGGGCACAACGTCAAAGGATATGGTTGGACTCATGGTCGATAAAATCGGTGACATGATTACTGTTGACGAAGAAGAGATGGAGCCGCCTCCTGCCAATGTGTTCGGTGTGGATTGTTATTACATAAAAGGGGTTATTAAACTTGACAGACAGTTGCTTGTTGTCCTCAACATAAATAACGTCCTTTCCATGGAAAATATGTATGGAAAGTAGAGCGTCTTATACAAAGACATATGACCTGATGTTATTTGGTATGATTGTCAATGTGTTTATAACGTTTAGAAGGAGTGCTGATTGGCTATACGGGTGATGGTTGTTGATGATACGGTTATCTACAGAAAAATAGCTTCCGAAGCACTTGGCGATTTCTCCGATGTTGAGGTTGTGTGTACTGCGCCAACGGGGGATATAGCACTGAGGAAAATGTCTGCCAACAAAATTGATCTGGTGCTCTGTGATATAAACATGCCCGGTATGGATGGAGTTAAAACACTTGAGGCTGTCAGAAAACTTTACCCTTCGACACTTTTTGTTATGATGAGCGGAATAAATACCAGACATGCTGATGTTACGATTGAGGCTCTTCAGAAAGGTGCCCTGGATTTTATTAAGAAGCCCCAAGGCTCTTCGATGGATCAGAGCCGAAGCGAACTCAGAAACGATCTGGCTTCAGTACTAAGAATCGTTCGGATGCGCATGGGTTTAAATAAACCTCAACCGGGAGAAAAAAAGACAACCTTTGCTGTCGCCCCACCCGTATTATCGAAAACATCTCTTTCGGGTACTGCGGCTCCGATCCCTTCAAAGTTCTCTATTCTCGCAATTGGGGTTTCAACCGGGGGACCGGAAGCTTTAAATAAGCTGATACCAAGTCTTCCGTCTTCTTTCCCGGTCCCTGTTGTTATAGTGCAGCATATGCCTGTTGGCTTTACAAAATCGCTTGCAGAAAGTCTCAACAAGAAATCTAAGCTTACTGTTGTTGAGGCGCAAAACGGGGATGTCGTATTGCCTGGAAAAGTATATGTAGCTCCCGGTGGAATACATATGACGGTTCGATCAAGAGATAATGCAACAATCATCGGACTGGATGATGGTCCTGCAGAAAACAGCTGTAAACCTGCTGTAGATGTGCTGTTTAGGTCTGTTGCATCTGTTTTTGAAAGTAAAGGTGTTTTGTCAGTCATACTTACCGGTATGGGATCGGACGGAGTAAAAGGGGTAAAGGCTCTCAAAAAGAAGGGGTGTTACAGTATCACTCAGTCCGCATCCAGTTGTGTTGTGTATGGAATGCCCAAAGCAGTCGATGATGAGGGGTTATCTGATAAGTCAGTAGATTTGGATACTATTCCTATTGAAATTTGTAGAGTTTTGAGGATATCTTGAACCAGTTGAAACAGAGATGCTGCGCTGAAATGGAGATGAATACTTGATATGACACCTATGCTGATTTTGTGCATGACACTCAACAGTATATGCCTTAACTATGCAGGATGCAGAGAGAACGATCCTCAAAATTGGACTATAGTGAATTATGCCAGAGCACACTAAGATAGACATTGCGGAATTCAGACTGATGCGCGATTATATTGAGAAATACTGCGGGATTAGTATAAAAGAAGAGAAGGTTTACCTTCTTGAAACACGCCTTGGCTCGCTTATGACCGAAAGCGGGTGCAGCAATTTTCGGCAGTTTCACCGCAAAGCAGTAGATGGTTCTGATGGTAAACTGAGGGAGAAAATTATCGATGCAATGACAACAAACGAGACCTTGTGGTTTCGGGATTCATCACCTTTTGTCATTCTTGATGATGTACTTCTCAAAGAGTTTCATGAACAGGTCAGGAGTGGGAAAAAATCAAAAATCAGGATATGGAGCGCAGCCTGTTCGACCGGCCAGGAGCCTTACTCTATAGCCATGACTATACATGATTACATAAAAGCTCACTCAGGGATCTCATCTGACAAATTTGAAATTGTTGCAACAGATATCTCTCCAACAGTGCTCTTTACAGCCATGGCCGGTAGGTATGATGGATTCGCGATATCCAGAGGACTTCCCGGTGCTATGCTTGATCGCTATTTCACACAATCAGGAAATGTATGGATAATAAAAGATCAAATCAAAAGGATGGTTCAGTTCAAAAAACTTAATCTTCAGGATAATTTCTCAACGATAGGGAAACCTGATCTTATTTTCTGCAGAAATGTACTTATCTATTTTTCTGAGGAATTTAAAAAAAACATTCTCAGGAGAATGGCATCATTGCTGCGTCCGGGGGGATATCTGTTTCTGGGTGCATCGGAGTCGATCAATAACTACTCTGCAGAATATGAAATGCATCGTCATAGCCGTGGCCTTTATTACAGGGTCAGAGAATAGTTAACTGAGTAAGGGGGGGATAAGAAAGTTACGCGCGCGCCGGATGACCCGGAAAACACCGGAGGGGGCGTAAAAACCAGAAAATGGAAGAGAAACACGAGTTAGGGAATCAAGAGTTCTGGAATAGCTTCAAGAAGTTTTTATATTACATATATCAGGAGTGGGATTTACAATGGATGTATCTTATGTTAACCCTTTTATAACTGCAACAGTCGAAACATTTAAGACGATGCTCAATTGTGAATTAAAAATGCAAAAACCAGTTTTGAAAATGGACGCCAAACATCAGTTTGATGTTTCGGGGGTCATTGCACTTACAGGACAAGCACAGGGAATTATTGCGTTGAGTTTCCCAAAAGTTTTGGCTCTGAAGTATGTTTCCATTATGCTTGGAACTGAGATAAAAATTGTGGGAGCGGATTTAACCGACGCTATCGGAGAAATCGCCAATATCGTAGCCGGGTATGCCAAGCAGTATCTTACAGAGTACAAACTTACAATCAGTTTGCCGAATGTGGTCATCGGGAAAGACCATCGGATAGCTGTTCCCAAAGGTGTCCCAACCATGGTTGTCCCCTTCAACAGCACGCATGGTGAGTTTGCTATGGAAGTTGCCCTGAAAACTGCTAAGAAAGGATAAATATGAAAATATTATTGGTCGATGATTCTGTCACAATGAGAAGAATTCAGAAAACACAATTGACATCGCTAAACCTTACAGATATACTGGAAGCTGGCGACGGGGAACAGGCATTTAAGATGTTGGAGCAAAATATGCCTGTAGATCTGATACTTCTCGATTGGAACATGCCGGTCATGGATGGTCTGACTTTCCTGAAAAAGGCTCGATCCGATTCAAAATATAAAGATGTCAAAATATTCATGTGTACTTCAGAATCTGAAAAATCAAGGGTGGTGGAAGCAATCGGTGCCGGAGCAAATAATTATATTGTAAAGCCTTTTACTCCTGAGGCATTGAAAACTAAACTTGGTTTGTGATAATTGGGAAAACGGTATCGTAATCCATTACCTGTATGTGGTTTGTGTGCAGCGAATAACGTGTATTGGGAAGATAGCGCTCAATACACTATTCTCCCAATTTTCCTGAATTCTCGGTTTGCTCTTCATCGCTCCATCGGGCGTAAAGAGTAACATTTCCTTTCACCTGATCGTTTTCAAAATTCCACGATTGTCGAAAGAGGGTATCTGTATACCATCCCAGAAACAAAAGGCCATCACGAACCGGATCATCTGGTTTTTCTATATATTCCCCATCGATAACACTGGAACTATCGATGGGAGCATGATTATCCATAAATGTAACGGTGTGTACAACGAGTGGTGGGAGGAAAATTGACTCGATCTCTTCAACCGTGCTTGACGTTGTTTGTACTGACATTTCTATCGTACTGTGCTCTGTTGAGGCTGGGAGCACTCTTATCACATACTCTGCTTCAGGCAGATCAGTGAATGTGAAAATCCCGCTTGTCTGGTCTGCCTGAACGATCCGTTCCAGTCCATAAATCTGAACAAAAACGGTTTTGTTTTCAATGTCATCTATTTCTATCTGGCCATGGAGAAATGCCGGTGGCTTGAGGGTGTCGGGCGGTAGCTGAATTTCTTCAAGGCTGCTGTTCATAGCACAGGTAAAGAGAACAGAATAGAACTTGGAATCCCGTATTTCGATGTAATAGTTACCCTGGGAGACTGAGTCTATCCAAAATTCTCCGCGTCTGTTGGTCTGGGCATCGGGAACCGGTTCGAGACCGATATCTCCAGGATTTCTAAGATAATGTTGGTTTCTTAGGAAGACAGATGCATTTGCAGCCGGAGTTCCGTTTTCGTAGTAGACGCTGGCACTGATCCTGCCATTGCTTGTTTCTGATGTTGCTCCGGCAATATTCATGTTGCAGCCGAAAAATGCTGTGAAAGTGCAGAGAAGCAAAGAAAAAAAGAGTGGTTTATATCTTTTCATGGCTTCTTTTTTCCTTGAGATATGTAAGGGGAATCAGCTGGATGTTGAGCTGATAAACTCTGTCGGGGTCAGAGCTTTCATTTACAAGTTTTATCATGGATTCCCGGAAGTCTTTTATCCTCAGCTGAATTTCCTCAAAGTTATCCTTATTAATATTCATTGTAATAGTAGAGATATCTCGCGTATGGCGCGGGTGACGATCAAGTGAATCTCCGGAAAGTGCTATGGTCTCTTTCTGAAAAGTGTGGATTGCAACAGAGCGCCACCTTTCACCCGTTGAGATCGCTTTACTCGTGAGGCTGTATCTGCCGCTTGATATATCTTTTTTAATGAGGCCAAGTCTGTAGAGCAGCATTATGGACTCTTTGGCTTCTTTGGCACTGATTGGGGGGCTAAGCTGTTTACCCAGGTTTTCATAATCATCATAAAACTCATAGTACTCAAGCAGGGATCTGATCGCAGTGTAATACCACTTCTGATAAAATGTGTATTGATCCTCTGTTAGCACATCGGCAGAAACATTTATAAACGATAGGATCTTCTCGAAGTATAGCTTACTTTCCCTATCGGTTCTGGCTTTATTGAAGTGAACCAGGTTTTCGAAATACTCCTTCTCTTTTGGATCCAGATCCATGAAGGATGAAAAAATTTCTATATGTTTGTTTGAGATATGCCTTACTTTGAGGAACACCTTTACCAGATAGCTTGGGTCGATTTTTACTTTGGTTGCGAACAGGCGCACTGAGAAGTAGGAGTTTTCTTCTTTGCGCTTCTCGTAAAAATCTTTGAGAAAATCCCGGTATTCAAAATACTCGTACACAGAAATTTGAGTCATCGTAAAATTCCTGAAAAATGTGTCAAGCGCGCTTAATAAGAGGGTACCATGATTTACGTGAAACATCAACTCCCCAGTTAAATATAAGGCGATTTTCAACTTTTGTCTTCATTGTGGGAAATTAAATCGTAGACATTGATGTCCACAGTTTAGGGCTCCTTTTTAAGAATTGACTATAATGAAAAACAGTTAAGACATATTATCTGATGTGTGTTGTTTGGTTATTGTGCTTTCTGTAACAATAAATGCCACCGTTTTGTTCAGCTGTACAGAGATAACCATACAAATAATGTATAGGGTACTGCATAAATCAGCGGCTTGTTTTTAGGCTGTCTTCTTGAAATAAGGGCTGCTGTTGTAAATTTAAGACCATATTTGTGATATGCTGTCATCAAGGGTATGAATCGATACAAAGGCAGTGCCACTGTAAATGCAGATGAAAAGGTGTAGCTGTCTGAAAATTCCGGGTAGGGCAATATTGTGAAAAAAGGTGAGTTAACAGGGAGTGTTTCAGGTTGACGGTTTTTGTTGACACCTTACTTTAATAGCAACTATATTAACAAACTTAGCAGGATGGATCTGAAAGGTTTTACTTTTTGCGGTTCATTGGAATAGTCCTTTTTATACTTTCAATTTTGGAGGGGTGTATGGCTATAAAGGTTGGAATTAACGGATTTGGTAGAATCGGTAGACTCGTATTCCGTGCGGCTATGGACAATCAGAATATTGAGATTGTTGGAATCAATGACCTTATTGATGTCGAATACATGGCTTATATGCTGAAGTATGACTCCACACACGGCCGCTTCAACGGAACTGTGGAAGTTAAGGACGGCAAGCTTATTGTTAATGGTAAAGAGATCAGGGTGACCTCTGAGAGAGATCCTGCAAATCTCAAATGGGGTGATATCGGTGTTGAATACGTGGTGGAATCAACAGGACTTTTCCTCACAAAAGATAAAGCCGAAGCTCACATCAAAGCTGGTGCAAAGAGAGTCGTTCTTTCTGCGCCTTCAAAGGATGACACTCCTATGTTTGTAATGGGTGTAAACCACAAGAGCTACACAAAAGATATGACTATCGTTTCAAACGCCTCGTGTACAACTAACTGTCTTGCACCAGTTGCAAAAGTGTTAAATGACAACTGGGGTATACTCGAAGGTCTGATGACTACAGTGCATGCTACAACCGCTACACAGAAGACCGTAGATGCTCCTTCAATGAAAGACTGGCGGGGTGGTCGTGGTGCCGGGCAGAATATCATTCCTTCTTCTACCGGTGCTGCTAAAGCAGTAGGTAAGGTAATCCCTGAACTCAACGGCAAGCTCACAGGTATGGCATTCCGTGTTCCTACACCTGACGTTTCAGTTGTTGATCTTACCTGCAGACTCTCAAAGCCTGCTTCTTATGATGAAATCAAGGCTGCTATGAAGGCTGCTTCCGAAGGTGAGCTTAAAGGAATTCTCGGTTACACAGAAGATGCAGTTGTATCAAATGACTTTATCGGTGACGCTCGCACCTCAATTTTCGATGCCGGTGCAGGTATTGCGCTGACTGATACATTTGTAAAAATCGTATCATGGTATGATAACGAAATGGGTTACTCACACAAAGTATGTGACCTTATCGTTCACATGGACACTGTAAAATAAGCTGTTTTTCTGTTTGTGATTTGATTTTAGGGTCCTTTATAATTCAGGAGAATGTAAAGGGCCTTTTTTTAAACCATTGCTCTGAGAGGATGAGGTTTGTATGGCTATAGAGAAAAAGACTGTAAAAGATGTTGAGCTTAAAGGCAAACGGGTAATAATGCGTGTTGATTTCAACGTGCCTATGGATAAGGGTGTGATTCAGGATGATACAAGGGTTCAGGCCGCTTTGCCTACAATTAAATATGTCCTTGAACAGGGCCCCAGAAGTCTGGTTCTGATGTCACATCTTGGTGATCCTAAAAAAGACATGAAAAAGGCGAAGGAAAGTGCGCAGAAAGAGGGTAAATCTTTTGATGAAAACGAATATCTTGCTGCCAAGCATAAGATGGCTCCGGTTGCAGCGCATCTTTCTAAACTGCTCTCCAAAAATGTAGCCGTAACTCCTGACTGTATGAGTGATGAGACTAAAGCGATGGTTGAGGGGCTCGAAGAGGGTGGTGTTCTTATGCTTGAAAATACCCGCTTTCATGGGGAAGAAAAATCAAAGGATGAAGCAGAGAGGGAAAAACTTGCTTCAGCTCTGGCCCGCTACGGTGATGTGTACGTAAATGATGCATTTGGAACTGCACACCGTGCACATGCTTCAACAGAAACCATCGCACGGCATTTGCCTGCTGTTGCAGGATTCCTTATGGAGAAAGAGCTCGTTTTTCTGCAGGACAAGATTGTAGCAGCTCCGGAAAAACCATTCATTGCCATAATTGGCGGAGCAAAAATCTCTTCAAAAATAGGTGTGCTTGAAAGCCTTCTCTCAAAAGTCGATAAAATGATTATCGGTGGAGGAATGGCCTACACATTCCTGAGGGCAAAAGGTCTCAATATCGGAGACTCTCTCGTAGAAGAGGATATGCTGGATACTGCCCGTTCAGTGCTTCAGAAAGCATTTGAAAAACGCGTCTTTATCTACCTGCCTATCGATCATATTGTAACAAAAGAATATAGCCCTGAAGCAGAATCCAAGCATGTTGCACGTGGAAATATCGAAGACGGCTGGATGGGTATGGATATCGGACCTTTGACAATCGATCTGTTCAAATCCACCATCAAGGGAAGCAAAACTGTATTTTGGAACGGGCCTATGGGTGTTTTCGAATTTCCAAATTTTGCCAAAGGCACCGAGGCTATCGCCACTTCAATCGCCGACTTAAGTGATGCTGTTACAGTTATCGGTGGTGGTGATTCTGTTTCTGCAGTGAAAAAGGCCGGTTTGGCTGATAAAATGTCTCATATTTCAACTGGCGGTGGCGCTTCGCTGGAGCTTGTAGAGGGCAAGGAACTACCGGGGGTGAAGGCGTTAAACAATAAATAATCTTTTTTTTACGGTTAAACTAACAAATTGTTTGACCTTGTGTTGTGTAGTATGTATTTTATGGCTCCTGTTTTATTGAATTCTGAGAGGATTAAAAATGGAAAGAAAGAATTTCATTGCAGGTAACTGGAAAATGAACACCACCCTTGATGAAGCTCGTAAGCTTGCTCAGGAAGTGGTTGAAGCTGTCGGGCAGAATGCAGATGTTGATGTTGCGGTTTGCCCACCATATACCAATCTCCTTGCTGTAGGAGAGGTGATTAAAGGTTCCAATGTAAAACTTGGTGCTCAGGATGTTCACTGGGAGGCCAAAGGAGCCTATACCGGAAAAGTAAGCTGTGACATGCTTAAGAGTATCGGGGTAACCTATGTAATCATTGGTCACTCAGAGCAGCGTACATATTTCGGTGAAACAGATGAAACTGTAAACAAAAAAGTAAAAGCGGCTCTCTCTGCAGGGCTTCTCCCCATAATTTGTGTTGGAGAAACTCTGGAACAGAGAAAAAGCGGCGAGATGAATAATGTTATTGAGCGTCAGGTTGAGGGAGCATTTGAAGGCGTTTCCGCTGAGGATGCTGTTAAGTGCACTATCGCTTATGAACCAGTGTGGGCTATAGGCACCGGTGAAACTGCAACCCCTGAACAGGCAAATGAAGCACATGTATTTATAAGAAAAATACTGTCACGAATTTTTGGTGAAGAAAACAGTAACACAATTCGTATACAGTACGGCGGCAGTATGAAGCCGGATAATGCTAAGGCACTGCTTGCACAGAGTGATGTTGATGGCGGTTTGATTGGCGGAGCCGCTCTCAAAGCTTCTGACTTTGCAGGAATCGTGCAACCTAAATAATTTTTTAGTATGGTGGTAGTATGTTATTTTTTGGAATTCTCTTGTTTGTTTTTATCTTAGTGTGTTTTTTGCTTTGTGTAATCGTTTTGATACAGTCTGATAAGGGTGGCGGACTATCTGGTGCGATTGGTGGTTTCGGCGGAGCTGCAAACTATCTTGGCACACAGGATACAGCTAATATCCTTACCAGAGGGACAGCAATTTTTGCAGCGGCCTTTTTGGTGCTTTGCGTAATTATGTCCTTTGTGGTTTCGAATACAGGTGTTTCAGCCGAGAGATCGCTTCTTCAGGAAAGGGCTGAACAGCATCAGCAGTTTACACCATCTTCTGCGCTTGAGGGAAGAGAACTTCCTATTCCTGAAAATGAGGCCGAAGAAGATGCTGCTCCGTTGCTTCCTGTGGAACCTGCTCAGAGCGATGAGGAATAGAACAAATGAGATTTCGCGGTCGTGGTGGAATTGGTAGACACGCTACTTTGAGGGGGTAGTGGGTGTAAACCTGTGCCGGTTCGAGTCCGGCCGACCGCAATAATTCAGCCCGGAGAACTAATACTGTTCTTCGGGCCTTTTTTTTATCTGACTTCAGGTTTTGTCATGGATACTCCTAAAACTCCGCTGAAAAATTTGACCTTTGGCGAACTGGAAAATATTCTTCTCGCTGAAGGGGAAAAAAAATTTCGCACCACTCAGGTTTTCAAATGGCTCTATCAGAAGAGAGTCGATCAGTTTGATCAGATGACCGATATGTCAAAGCTTCTAAGAGAGAAACTTGAGAAGAAGTTCTCTCTGTCCAAGCTCTATCCCAAATACATTCTTGAGTCTAAATTCGGTGATGCGGTCAAGTTCGGTTTTCAACTCAACGACTCCCCGTATATAATAGAGAGTGTTCTTCTCTCTGATGATAAACGAAGAACCGCCTGTATATCAAGCCAGGTTGGTTGTGCTCTGGGGTGTTCATTTTGCGAAACAGGGAAATTAGGTTTTATCCGGAATCTCACTCAGGGAGAGATTGTTGGGCAGATAATCGGGATTAACGATTACCTCCTCTCAAAATCAGACCGAATGGTTACCAACGTAGTTTTTATGGGTATGGGGGAGGCGCTGAGTAATTTTTCCAATTTCACACGTTCTCTTTCAGTTCTTATGGGTGCAGAGGCATTTAATATCGGGGGACGCAGGATAACGGTTTCCACTGCAGGAGTGGTACCCTCAATAGAGCGTCTTATAAAGGAGGGGCTCAATATTGGGTTGGCTATTTCTCTCAATGCCTGGAACAATGAAATCAGAAGTCAATTTATGCCAATTAACAGAAGATTCCCAATTGAGCAGCTTGTTTCAGTTTCCAAACGATATTTTCAAAAAACCGGCCGGCGCGTTACGTTTGAATACATACTGATACGTGATTTAACTGATACAATCCAGGCTGCAAGCAAGCTGGAGAAAATGCTTGGGGGTTTTCCCTGCAAAATCAATCTTATACCCCTTAATAATACCGGTCTTGAAAATTTTGAGCCCACTGCAGATCAAAAGACAATACGTTTTTCCGAAGAACTTCACCGCAGAGGGCTGGCTGCTACTATCAGAAAAAGCCGTGGCAGAGATATTATGGGAGCTTGCGGGCAGCTTACCGCTTTCAACAATTCAGATCTTCAACAAAAAAAAGAGACGAAATAATTTAAGTTCCCCCCTTGTTTGGTCGATACATTTAAAAGAAGTTTGCAGAGTGCCGGATCAAAAGTGCCGGCAAAAGAAAAGAGAGAATGGCAAGGATGCCATGATTAAATCAAACGATAATACCTTTAACGCAGAGGTGTTATCATAACAAGGAGGTTCTTCCATGCGTATCAATCATAACATTTCATCAATGGTAACTCAGGGAACCCTTAACAGAGTTAACCGCGAGATGTCCACTTCTCTTGAACGGTTGTCTACAGGTCTTCGTATTAACCGTGCAAGTGATGATGCTGCAGGTCTTGGTGTTTCTGAAAACCTCCGTACACAGGTCAGAGGTACAGCTCAGGCAAGACGTAATGCTCAGGACGGTATCGCTGCCCTTACTATTGCTGAAGGTGCTGCAAACGAGATTTCTGATATCTTACAGCGTATGCGTGAACTGGCTGTGCAGTCTGCTAATGACACTCTTACAGACACAGAACGGGCGTACACCAATCAGGAGTTTCAGCAGCTTATTTCTGAAATCGACCGTATCGCGGAAGTTACCAACTACAATGGTATGAAACTGATCTCTGATACAGAAGGTCACACTACCAATACCAGGTTTGGAGTTGGTGAAGGATCAAATGTGTGGATTGATGCCAATGCAAGCGATAGTGACAGAATTCAGGTCCAGATTGCAGTTCTCTCAACAGAAGGTCTGAACATTGATGATCAGGACCTTACTGATCAGGCTTCTTCTGTGGAGGCTATCACAGCGCTGGATGCAGCCATTGACGATGTGAACACTATGCGTTCTGATATGGGAGCTTACATCAATCGTTTGGATCATGCAATTAACAACCTGACAATCTCCAATACTAACCAGCAGGCTGCAGAATCTCTGATACGTGATGTGGACTTTGCTCACGAGAGTTCAAGATTCACCCGTAATCAGATCCTGACTCAGTCCGGTACAGCTATGCTTGCTCAGGCAAATATGGTTCCTCAGAGTGTATTGTCACTCATCTGATTTTTAGTCAGGCAGGTAAGTAAAATCAAAAGCGGTGCAGAATTTCTGTACCGCTTTTTCTCTATCGTTCGGATTCGGGAAAGCCTCTCTGGCGCATGCACTCGTACATAAGCACAGCAGAAGCGGCTGAAACGTTAAGAGACTGAGCTGCACCGGTCATGGGGATTTTTAAATGTGTGGTGCAGAGCTTATCGAGGTAAGGAGGGATACCGCGGTTTTCTCCACCACAGACCAGTATAATCGGACCGGTCAGATCTGCTGCATCAGGCTGTTCGCCTTTTGTCATATGGGCTCCTGCAATGGTGAAGTCTTGTTTGAGAAGCTCTTTTAGGAACCCTTCGAGATTCCTTGGTTTTCCAACCGCAAGATGCTCGATCATTCCTGCGGAACTTCTTGCAACAGAGGCATTGAGAGGCACTGTGTTTTTTCGTTCAAGAAGCATGGCATCCACTCCAAAAGCTACTGCAGAGCGTATTATTGCGCCAAGGTTCAGCGGGTCTTCAACTGAAGCTGCGACAAGTAGAAGTGGTGATTTTTTCCGGGAGATGATTTGTTTCAGTTCATCAGGGCTTGAGTAGGGTTTTATGCTGCAGAATGCCACTACTCCCTGGTGTCTGCTGCTTCCGCTAAGAGAGTTTAGCTTAATCTCCGGGACCAGATTGTAATTGAGGCGCTCTTTTCTGCTGGTCTTGATCAGGTTAAAAAGATCTTCATTTTTTTTATCTTTATCGAAGTATATATGTTCAATATCCTGTTTTCTGGTTTTGATCAGTTCTCTGACTGCATGAACACCATAGATCGGAATGTCGGTCTGATTCATCTTTATGCCCATTTCGTTGTAAATGTTGGTTTCTGAGAAGGCTTTCACATATTTTTCCTAACAATACAATATAAATCGGATCCGGAGGTTTCTTATGGGATTTATCGGCACGCAGGAATTATTGATAATTCTGCTCATAGTAATTGTTTTGTTTGGGGCAAAGAAGATTCCTGAACTGGCCAGGGGATTGGGCAATGGTATCAGGGAGTTCAGAAAAGCTTCTTCTGAAATCGACAAACCCATTGATACAGGGATGGACAAGCAGAGTAATGAGGAAAGTGGTAATTAGACCAGGTCGCTTTTAGAGATGGAAATGGAGATCCGCTGATTCAGTTATGAAATCATGCTCAGACAGAGAGATGACTTTCCTGGAACATCTGGAAGAGTTGCGGTGGGTATTGATAAAAATTGCTGCATCTATTCTGCTTTTTGCTATACCATCAATTCTTTACTGGAGAGAGATTTTTGACCTCCTGATGGTATTTCCGCTTCGCTTCACTGCGCCAACACCTGTTTTTATCTATACAAATCCCGCACAGGGTATAGTGCTCAGTGTAAAAATAGCCCTTGCTTCAGCGGTCATATGTGCTGCGCCTTTTATATTCTATCAAGTATGGAAATTTCTCTCTCCGGCCCTGAAAACCGGGGAGAAAAGATTACTGCTTCCGGTTGCGGTTGCCTCGACACTCCTTTTCCTGGCTGGAGTGGCCTTTTGTTATTTTACTCTTCCATTTGTGCTGCAGTTTCTTATCGCCTATGCATCCGGAATACTTGAACCGATGTTCAGGGCTGATGAGTATCTTGGGTTTATGCTCAAGATCGCACTCTCTCTGGGATTTGTCTTTCAATTACCGGTAATATCCTTCATCCTTGCACGTAGCGGTATAATAACCCATTCATTTCTTATCAGAAATTCAAATTACGCAGTAATCACCATGTTCATAGTTGCAGCCCTCCTGACACCACCGGATATCTTCTCTCAGATTATGATTGTGCTGCCGCTGTCGCTGCTTTATGGCTTGAGTATAGTTATCGCCCTGATTGCCGGGAGAAAGTCCACTTGAACACAGGAATTGGTTTTTCAGAGATAATTCTGATATTCACTCTTGTTCTGCTTTTATTCGGATCAAAGGAGCTGCCACGGTTTTTCAGGGAGGCTGGCAGGTTGATCTCTTTGTTCAGAAGCTACAGAGATCAAATCAAGAGTGAATTTGACAAGGTCACCTTGCCGTTAGAATCGCAGTATAGTGAAAAAGAAAAAAAACAGCAGCTCAGGGCTCATTTCTCAAGCCGTAGAGACCGTATCGAAAAGAAAAAGCAGACAGAGCTTTCTTCAATGATTCATGCATCGATACTCTCACTCAGTTTATTCAACTCCTCACGTTCGGTTATGGTATATTGTAGCAAGGGTTCAGAAGCGGATACTTTCGATCTGATAGATGAAATGCTCTGCAGGGGAAAGAGGGTGATAGTTCCTTTCTGCAGAGATGGAGGCAATCAGATTGGTATTGCGGAGATCAAGGACTCTTCGAAGGAACTGGTCAGGGGTAAGTATGGTATACCAGAACCGCTTGAGAGTCTTAGAGATAATTTTCTTAAAAGTGATATCGACATTGTTCTGTGTCCCGGAGTGGCCTTTGACAGATACGGTATGCGCCTGGGTTGGGGCGGAGGGTACTATGACAGATTTTTAGGTGAGTTAAAGGGTAAAACCCCGATAATTGGCCTCGCATTCAATTGTCAGATCAGCTCTGTTCCGCTCCCAGTGAATAGGCACGACATCTCAGTTGATGAGGTAATTACAGAATCGGGACCCCTGTTGGGCTTTTGTAAACCAGATTTGGAACCACACTATCCTGTTTCGGAGTTGACTTAAATGGGCACGATTCTTTTGGGTGTTCTCATTGTGCTGCTTTTGATTTTGCTCATTGCCCTCTTTGGCACTTTTACATTTCGCCTCTTCTTATCATATGACAAAGGTTTCAGGGGAAAGGTTTATCTCAAATGGATCAGCTCTTTTTTCATTTCCTTAGAGTATGATACGGGGGAGGAGCTGGTATCAGGAAGAATTTTGGGGAAGCGATTTGGTGCAAAAGAAGACAGGGGTGAAGCTGAAGAAGACTCTGAATATCAGTTTAGTGAGCCTGACACGGAGAAAGAGAGTGCACCTGTTGAAGATTATATACCGGAAAGGCCTCAGGAGGATTATGTTCCTGATACGGGGGATAAGATTGAAACCAAAGATGAGCCCATTGAAAAAAAAGAGAAAAAAGCGAAGAAAAGAGATGGTGCCCAAAAAAAGGATAATCTGATTTTTATGATCCGCAATAAGCGATGGAGGGATAAGATTCTTAACTGGCTTAAGCGGGTGATGAGGAGTTTACTCCGTCTGATAAAATTTGAACGGTTAAAAGTGTATGGAAAAGCGGGCTTTTGTGATCCTGTACTCACAGGGAAGATGTTTGGGTATTTGGTAGCCGTAAAATCTGCCATGGCTTTGGAGAAACGCAGTTATCAAATCAATATAGAGCCGGTTTTTATGAAAGATCATATAGAGTTTGAATCTGAGGTGGGTTTCAAATCCTCGCTCTGGAGGGTGTGTGTTCCGCTTCTAACTGCAACTTTTCTCTTCCCCTATATCTCCACCTACAGACTTTGGAAAAAGGCTGGGAAAAAAGATCTGAAATCCTAAAAGGCTTAATGCTGCGCTCCATTTTTTTTCTGGAATTATAAATGTTAGCCCATGATGAAGCACAAAATCGCTTGCGGATTTTATATCCGGCTGGTCTTTACATCCTGTACTTTTTATGGAGAAACAGAAAACTAACGGGGTATGCGGGCAAAAAAATAAGGGACTCTCACATTGTGAAAGTCCCTTATGGTACTCCCTAGGGGAATCGAACCCCTGTTGCAAGAATGAAAATCTTGAGTCCTAACCACTAGACGAAGGGAGCGTTAATTTCAAAGAGAAAAAAATATACATCAGCGTTTGGCTTAGCGCAATGGTTTTTTTTAATTTTATAGAATATGAAGAAAAAAACACCTTTCAAAAAGACTTTTACTGAAAAAATGTGGCTTTCGCATTCGATTTCAGGCGTAGTAATAATATTTTATATTCTGATGCAGCTTTTTCTTTCAGGGTTACTTCTAAGTGGTGAGGAAAGATTTAACAGCTTTATCTCAAAACTCCATCACCCTGTTGTGCTGGTTTTTGAGATGCTGTTCATTGCTGCGGTCCTTTTTCACAGTTTCAATGGTATAAGAGTTATCCTTCTCAATATCGGATTGTATCCTGATGATAGCAAAGCCATGTCATATACTGTGCTGTTTGTCTTTGTAGTCCTGTTCCTGCTTCATGTATTGAGAGCTCTGGAGAATTTTACTGTTGTCATACTCTGAAAAACCCACTGATCTTTTGAAAAAAATCTCTGTAGTCATTACACTTATAAAAACCGACAGGCAAGCGGCTCAATGGTTGTTTCAAAGGGTATCCGGAGCAGTCCTGTTTTTCCTGATAATTTTTCATTCTCACTTCATTATGCCTGGTTTTTTCTCCGGGGGCAATTGGTCCTATACTGATTATATTTTCGCTCTTAGCACCCCAATAAATAAGATCATAACAATTTTGTTTTTTCGTTTGCATTAGCACACGGGTATTTAGGGTTAAACACTGTTGTTAATAGTGTTGCTGTGAACAGGTTATTTGTTCGGGTTATAAAGATTTTCTATCTTACCCTCTCACTTTCATTTTTGATTGCCACTTTGATAGTGCTGGTGAGGTTATGAATAGTGATATTTTGATAAAGAATGTATCAACTTATGAGTGTGATGTTCTTGTCATTGGTGCAGGTATAGCGGGTCTTCAGGCCGCGCTTCAAATATCGCCCGATTACAGGATCGCAGTGTTGTCTAAAGTTTTCCCGGTTCGCTCTCATTCCGGAGCAGCCCAGGGCGGGATCGCTGCAGCTCTTGGAAATTGTGGCCGTGATGAAATTTCATGGCACATATATGATACATTACGGGGCAGTGACAGTTTGGCTGACAAGAATGCGGTAGAGTATATGTGCAACAATGCACCTCAAACGGTCATTGAACTGGAAAATATGGGAGTTCCTTTTTCCAGAACCGAATCTGGTTCTATTATACAAAGACGATTCGGCGGGCACACATCGGATTATGGCAGGAATTCAAACGTAAACAGGGTGTGTTTTTCTGCAGACAGAACGGGCCATGCGATACTCTCAACTCTCTGGGGAGAATGCCTGAAACGGAAAATACCTTTCTTCTCTGAATATTTTGTTTTCTCCCTTTTGATAAATGACGGAGTTTGTGGCGGAGTCGCAGCATGGGATATAATCAGGGGAGGAATAACTGTTTTCAGATCAAAAGCCGTAGTATTGGCCACCGGAGGTTATTCACGAATTTATGATTTCACCACCAACCCCTATATAAACACCGGGGATGGTGCTGCGCTGGTGTTAAACCATGGGATACCACTTCAGGATATGGAATTTATTCAGTTTCATCCTACAGCTTTACATCCATCAGGAATTCTTATAAGTGAAACAGCCCGGGCTGAAGGAGGGATTCTCCTCAATGGCAGGGGTGAGCGATTTATGGAGCGTTGTCAACCTGTTTTGAAAGAGCTCGCTTATCGTGATAAGGTCTCAAGAGCGATACAGTCTGAAATCGACAAGGGGAATGGGGTCGGGGGTGAGGATTATGTGCATCTGGACCTCAGAGGTGTTGGAGCAGGTAAGATTTCCCGGTGCATGCCCCAGATAAGAGAAATCGCACTTAAGTTTGCTGGGATCGATCCGGCAGATAGTCCCCTGTCAGTCAGGCCTGCAGCTCATTATTCAATGGGTGGTATTCCGGTTTCTCTCAATGGGAAAGTGCTTCTTGATGGCAGGTCTCAAGAGGCAACCGGGCTGTACGCATGCGGTGAAGCAGCATGTGTTTCGGTACACGGGGCCAACAGGCTTGGTTGCAACTCTCTGCTTGAAGCTGCGTTTTTCGGGAAAATAACAGGTCAGAGTGTGGATCAGTATATAAAAAATTTCTCAGGATCAGTGCCTGGTCAAACAGGTTTATCTCTGCATATCTCAGACAGGATAGAGCAGCTATTGTCCTGCAGCAAAACTAACTGTGAACTGCCCGTAATCAAACAGAGATTTCAAAGGAGTATGTCTGCTTTTTGTGGCATTTTTCGCGATAAAACAGCTCTAAGCAAAGGATGTGACGACCTTTTGGATATAAGTACATCTTTGGGGGAATGGTGTGTGAAAGACAGGGGAGTGGTATATAACAGTGAGTTGATCGAAGCGTTAGAGCTTCAGAATATGATTGTATTGGCCCGGGCAACTCTTCTATCTGCGTTGCACAGAAAAGAGAGCAGGGGAGCGCACTACAGAACGGATTATCCTCTTAAAAATGACGAAAAATGGAAAAAACACTCCCTGGTGTGTTATATTTCGGATGAGTATAGTGTGGATTACAAACCTGTGAAGGCATAAGATTTTGTCAGAGTTGTATGAATTTCAAATTGAGCGATGTAATTCCGAACGTAAAAAGGGACGGATAGAATTCTCAAGATTTCACCTCGAAGTAAAAGCTTCCACTACGGTTCTTGAGTGCCTCATAAAGCTCAAGGATGAATCAGACAGCACACTATCTTTCAGGAAATCATGCAGAAGTGGTATTTGTGGGTCGTGTGCTATGAATATTAACGGTGTAAACAGGCTGGCTTGTGAAACGTCGCTGATTTCATTAAAGAAAAAGCGGGTTTTTTTACGCCCGCTACCTTCTTTTAAGGTGATAAAGGATCTTGTGGTAGATATGTCATCCTTTTTTGAAGCGTTTGAGCTTATAAAACCTTATATTTATAATAGCCTCAGCGATTCACTCATTTCGCAAAGCAAACAGTCAATTCCCCAACGAACGGCTTTGGATGGAGCGTATGAGTGTATCCATTGCGGAGCATGTAACAGTACATGTCCTGTTTTCCGTAAAGACAATCTGTTTTGCGGGCCGGCAGCTTTGCTGAAACTCTACCGTTATCTGATCGATTCCCGGGACAGGGGCTGGAAAGAGAGGCTTGAGGTATTGACCTCAATGGATGGTTTATGGAAATGCAGGTCTGTGTATGCCTGCACAGAAGTTTGTCCCAAAGGGCTTAACCCCGGGGCTGTGATCGATAAATTGAAGCGTATAATATTGTCTGATAGGTTAAAATTGTCTGTATAAATTAAACTCAAAGGTGTTGTTGCATGGTTTCCTACAAGAAAGTGTTAAACAGTCAAATCACGAAAATTTTGATCTTCGCAGTTTCACTCTGGTTGGTTTTCAATGCGATCTTTTTTCTTGGGACCCACCCCACACAGCTCGTTGACTCTCTTTTTCAGATCGTGGTCAGATTTGTGTGGTTTAATGTAGCAAACGAGACATTGAGAGATTTTCTTGTTTATGGTTTTCTGACCGGGCTGTTTGGGTTTTTGATATATGTTCCCAATATTGCGATACTTTTTTTAATGGCGAATTTTTTTCATGCCACCGGCATCACAGGTAAAGCAGCAGAAATAGCGGATCCGATTTTCCGCCGCCTGGGACTCAATGGTTACTCTTTCCCCTCACTTTTTTTCGGGTTTGGCTGTAGTGTCAATGCGATCCATTGTGCTGAGACATCGATTGAAGATCGAAAAAACAGATTGGTGACAATGCTGATCTCCCCATTCTGGAGCTGCGGGGCAAAATTTGCAGTTTTTGTGATGCTGATATCTGTGGTGTTTGAACCCAGATATGCGGGATCAATTTTGTTCTTACTTTACATCCTTGGAATCAGTTTTTCTATCTTTTCAGCCTGGTTGTTCAGAAAAATCCTAAAATTAAAGAAAAAAGCATGTGTTAAGCCCGTGGAACCTACGGTTCTTAAGCGACCTGATGTTCCAAATATCATAAACAAGACATTCAAAGACAGTTGGGTTTTTATGCTAAAGGCCGGGTCTGTTATCGTTGCTGCTGCGATACTGATCTGGGCATTATCATATTGGCCTGGCTACCCAAAGGAAAATTATGCTCAGTTGGTGTCTTATGCCAGGGAGAACAATGTCCATGTTCCACCAAGAATATCACTTTCCTTTTATAATAGCTACATGTCAAGATTTGGAAAAACTATTGAGCCGGTATTCAGACCTTTAGGGCAGAATTGGAGAACCGGTGTTGCGTTAATAAATGGGCTGGCAGGTAATAAGATTATACTTTCATCAATGGTAACTTTCTATGGGATAGAATATGGGCCTGAAAGCAAGATAACACTTCTTGATGCTGTGAAGGCGGATAATATTTTTACCGTGTTTTCTGCTTTTGCCATGATGCTTTTTGTACTTTTGCGTGGTAGCTGTATTGCCTCTGTTGCCATGTTTCACAACGCATTTAAATCGAGAAAACTTACAGCGCTCTTCTTTGTATATCCTGTTATTTCGGCCTGGATTGTAAGTGTCGCATTTTATCAGACAAGTCAGCTGATAAGGGGGATTTTTTAAATCCCGCCCAATTATAACTGTCTGTAAGCTTTTAAAACTGCAACACGCAGAGAATGGGGCATGGGAATTTTTTAAAAATTCCTATGTCTGTAATTAAAAAACATTCCTCACATATTCTGTGAAATAAATCCGCTTAAGCGGCTTTGTTTAACATACTGATTGTATAAAGAGTCGTTGCCGCAATGTTCTCTTATTGTTCTTTGCCCAGAGAGACTGAGGACTTCAGGCTGGAAATTAGGTTCTTTAGTCTGGTGCTTATAGATGTTTATACTGCTCCAATTTTCAGGGTTAATTGGAGTACACAGTGGTTTGGTAATGCTAAGGATAAACTGGTGCCGGTGTGTTTGGGTACTTTAGTTCTTGTCCTTGAAATTAATTACTGCTCTGGTGACAAACCTGACTCTTGTACGTTCGATTGAGGCTTCAATTGAGTCTTCTGCCTTGTTCTGAATGCTTAGTCCCCGATTATCCAGGGTGTATGCCACATAGATTACCGGATCGTAGAAAAAGATTGTTACTTCCTGGTTTTCTGGTTTCGATTTGATGTTCAGTGGCAGAAAAAACGTGTACTCTGCCACATTTCCTTCAAGTCGTGCAGAGAACTGTTCAGGTTCGGGAATGTTTATTGATTGGCCATTTACAAGGATGTTGGTGAAATAATTTTCACCACTCAGGTTCTCAAAAGCTCCCTGGCGAACTCTTTGTTGCTGCTCAGCAGTGAGTTCCCCGGTCCTGTCGGTATCAAATTCATTTCTGATGAATGCAGAAAACATTCTGTCGAAGGCCCAGTTGATATATACACCTTTGAGCCCCTCTTCATCAAAAACAGCATGAGCTTTCCAGTCAATAAATACATGAGCATGGGCAAACAGAAGTGAGGGGAGAATCGAGATCAGGATAGCAATTTTTACCATAGTGTTAATATCGCTTTTTGTTGTTGTCGGAATAGTTGTATTATATATAATATAACAACACTCTGATGGTTATGCAAAAAAACTGTGTTTTGTCCCAATAGTTTGTGAGATAAATTTTTTCCGGACTGTTTAAAAATATATCAGTTAAACAGAAAAAAATCTTCACATAGAAGTAAAATGATTTATCTTTTCATAAAGATTGGATTTTCAGTTTTCTGCCGTTATAATAACAATTTGTAAGTTATTGTTATTTAAAATCATTATTTGTATCCTTGCCCCTTACAAAGGAGAAGAAGGAAATGAAGACTCACCTCCGAACCGTTTTGTTTTTACTGTTGATTTCCGGTTTGCCTGTGCAAAGTACACTGATTTTCAGCGATGATTTTTCCAACCCCGCTTTATCCGACCTGAACTGGTCTGCGAATATGCCAAATTATGTTACACTTGGTTATTCTGATGATAAGCTTACGATAAAAAACAATCATCACAATTACAGCGGATTGGTAACACACGCTCTCCCATCATCAGATAAACGTGACACATTCACTCTTTCTGTTGATATGATTGGCGACCCACATAATTCCAGTGGAATGGGGGTTATGTTTTGTCTTCAGGGGGCAGGACTCATTGAGGGATATGGGCTCCATGTTCAGGGCAATCTTCTTTATGTCAGAAAGTATACAGGGAGCGAAAACGGTGTGATTTTTCAGAAAAACAGTGGTTATATAAATCAGGACAGAAATGAGTTCAAAATCAGTAAAGGTGGTTCTGATTTCTATATCTTTGTAAATGGAGAGTTGGAGGGTACATTTACTGATTCACAGTATGAATCCGGCGATATTGCCTTTATGGTACCACCCAGCTCTGAATTGGTCGTAGACAGGGTTAAAAAAGAGCACGTTTTTGATATCGGAGAGAGCAGATCGAGTTTTGTAACCAGTTTCGATGGTGATGGTACGTTGGCTGGCTGGACCAGGCTGGGAGATCCAACTACAGAGGTCACGGAAGAAGACAATGTGTTGAAGGTACAGACAAGCTCATCCACAGATGGGTTTTATTACTCTGTAAATGTTGATGTGGAAAATTTTGTAGCCAGAACAGTCGTGTCTCATCGTAAGGGGGACAACCGTTCGTTCTATGGCTTATTTTTAATGGGGTATTCGGGAGAAAATATCTCTGTTGCATGTTTTGGGGTTAACGGGAGCCGTAATTATGCAACTTTCTTACCTGATGGTTCAACGTTTATTCCTTCTCCGAGTACCAGAGTAAGGGGGGCGGCACTTGTGCATGATGGTGAGACCTACTACTACCAGGACACCCTTGAGATATACAAAGCGGAAGGTTCTGCTGAGTATGTGTTCAGAATAAACGGCAAACCATTGAGCCGTTTTACAAATGTTCAGTTTGATATCTCGGGGGTTGGGATATTTGCCTATGAAGACCTGGAGTTACAGTTCGATTATTTCGGGGTTGCTGAAGGGGAAGAGCTTCCCAATACCAGCATAATAAACAGACCGGTTGTGAGAAGAGAATTTTTAATTGAGAAAAGGGATATGGGGACATTTGATCTGCGGGGAAGAAAAGTGAATACAACACCGGGCAGCGGTTTTATCAGAGAAGCCCCGAGGTCTTCAGGAATGTATTTAAATGATAAAGACGGTAAAAAGATAATCATTCGGTAATGCTGAAGGAGGTGGAGTGATGATCAGTGAAAAAATGGAAAATGCTCTGAACGGGCAGATTAATAAAGAGATGTTCTCAGCATACCTATATATGTCTATGTCTGCTCAGAGTGGTGCTATGGGGCTTAAGGGGGTTTCTGTGTGGTTCATGGCACAGTATCACGAAGAGATGTTTCATGCAATGAAAATTTACGAATATGTCAATAGGCATGGAGCAAGGGTTAGGTTGGATGCCATAGAGCGGCCACAGCAGGATTTCTCCTCTGTGCTGGAAATGTTCGAAAAAACCCTTGAACATGAAAAGCTGGTCACTAAGAGTATCAATGATCTGGTGGATCGGGCTGTTGAGGAGAGGGATCATGCGACCCAGACTTTCCTCTCCTGGTATGTTACCGAACAGGTTGAAGAAGAAGATAGTGCAAATGAAATAATCCAAAAACTAAAACTCATGGGTGACAACACAGGCGGATTATATCTTTTGGATAAAGAGCTTGGTTCAAGAGTTGTAAATGCACCGGTGGATTTCTCTTTGGGTGTTGAATCTGCCGGAGCGTAAGCACATATAGTAGATTAAAGTATCTCTCAAACAAAGCAACTATGGAGGTTACAGATGAGTTACGTGTGCAATGTGTGTGGTTATGTTTATGATCCTGAAGTTGGAGATCCTGATAATGGGGTAGCGCCAGGAACCGCTTTTGCCGATATTCCTGATACCTGGGTATGCCCGGAATGTGGCGTCGGTAAAGATGAGTTTTCACCTGAGGAATAAAAATTTTCAGGGTTGGTTGGTAAGTTCTTTTCAACCAA